>NZ_NOIW01000012.1:0-90055 GCF_002708645.1 Sphingobium sp. IP1 | reverse complement strand
GGCAGCGCCGCCCGCCAAAAGCTGATCGAGAAGCTCATTCGGTATGGCAGGTTCTTTGCGTCGTGACATAGTGGGACTCCTTGTTGCCCATTATGCCCGGCCACACACGGAAATCCTGACAGTCCCCGCGCGTGCCTTTAGGCGCCTGTTCTTCGGGGCACGACCGCGTAAACGGGTCATCTTCGTCGTCGTTGCCGTTTTGTCGATAAAATAAAGCCGGTGCCGCTCTTCGCGCATGCGCGGCTGCCGGTCCAGTCGCCACCTCCGGCGTGCCAGACTGACATCATCGCGTCCGCACTCCGACGCCATCAGCTGTTTTTTTATATCGGAAGTCAGCTGAAAGGAGGATCCGGGACAAGGAAGCGGGGTGCGCCTTCAGCCCGCTATTTTGCTCCAATTTCTTTGCCAGTTCCGGCATCGTGATGTCAGGTTGCTCGTCCACCCAGCGGATCAATGTCGTCAGGTACGCCGCTAATTTCCCCGCACCTGGCGGTCGGCCTTGCGGTGCCGGTGCCGCTGATCCCGTCTTCGAAACCCGCTGCACAAGCTTGATCGCGCAACTCGGACTGACTCCAAAACGGCGGGCGGCTTCACGCCGCGAGTACCCCGCCAAAACATGTGCCGATATCCGTTCTCGAAGATCGCTCGAATAGGACTTACCCATGTTCCACCTCCGCCAAGAAATGAATCATGGATCCGCAAAAAAGGGAATCTCCAGCGCGATTCCCATTTCAGGTTCGATGCTCTAGATATGGTCGTCGACTGGTCGGTCTTCACTTATCTCTATCCGGGCAAATCCTATCTCTACACTGTCGACGCCTTTTGCGCGCTGAAGCCCGGCGGCAAGATGATCTTCTCCTTCCTCGAATTGGAAGAGCCTGCCCATGACCGGGTATGGAACGCCAATCTAGAGCATCTGCGGACAAGTCATCCCGCATAACATCTCGATGCCTTCCTGCATCGCGACTAGAACCGCCGCTTTGCGCGCGACGCCGGTTTTAAAGAACCACGCTTTACCGGTGGTTTGGGCGAAAGCCACCATCCACCATTCCGCGTTCTGGCAAAGCCTGGCCGAACTGGAAAAGCCAGCCTGATCCTTCTCATCGGGAGACGGGCAGCCCCACCTGTTTCAGCGCCGCGTCCAAATAGCGCATGAACGCCGGCGTTCGCCCGGTGGCATCGCGCGCGCGCAGCCAGGCCAGCGCTACTACGGGCCGCCAGTTATCGATGTCGCGGGAGCTGACACCCGACGCCGCATGGGGCCTGCGCAACCGCCGCGCAGCCCAGTCACGCCACAGGTTCGTTACCCAGTCGGTCGGCCCGACGCCAAATCGCATTAGCATTTCGGATCGCACCACGTCCGCCGCAGGATGTCCGGCTGCTGCCTTCGACCAGTCGATTACCATCAAGCCCTGCGGCGTCATCATGACATTGCCCAGATGAAAATCGCCATGGGTCAGGGTGTCACTATCTGGCAATGTCTCAAGATAGGCGGTGGCGGTGTGTTGCAGCGCATCGGGCGCGGGGCCGTGGACAATATCGGTCGCCAGCACCTGTTTCAGCGACCGCAACTTTCCGCCACCTGTCCGATGCATGGCTGCGTGAAGTTCACCCATCTGGTCCAAAGCCCACCCTGCCCGCATCGGATAGCGACGGACCCAATCCATCAACGTCACGCCCTCCAGTCGGGGATAGACGATGCCCCGTCGCCCATCCCATACCCTTTGCTCAATCGCCACCGCTGTAGGCACGCCGCAGGCTCCGGCATAGACCGACGCGTTGGCCTCGCGCGCGATCATCTCGTTCGACACACTGTCGCGAAACAGCTTCAGTGCCTGACCTGCTCCAATATCGAAAAGTTCCGCGCTCGCGCCTTTGGCTATGATTGAATAGGGGGATGTACGCTCGTTCATTCGGGTATGCTATCAGACCCTGTGGCTATGGTCATGTCCGCGCATAGCGATCTTCACAACGGATAATATCATCCTCCCCGGCATAGGGATCGACCAGCACATCGATAAAAAAATGACGATGCAGCCCGCATTTTCGATCCGGTGCTGTGCCTCGACCGGTATGTAGATAGACTGGCTCTCCATCATTACTGACACGCTACCGTCAAGTGTGACGTGCGCCATCCCTTCGACGATGATCCAATGTTGGACCGGTGGAAATGGCTTTGCAGGCTCAGTGCCGGGCAGTAATGCGTTTGACTTGGAAGTGCCCGCTAATCAGCAGGCTGTCGTGCAACCCCATGGCCGGTGATTCGGGGAGAAAGCCTCTGCTCCGCGCCGCCTTTGTTTGTAGCGCCTCGACCACCTTATTCATGTCCTGCGCACGCGATTTGTCTGCGATCAGCACCGCATCGCTCATCGCCACCACTTCAATATGGCCGATAATCTCCAGTCGGTCGCTTTCGGATCGCAACAACGTATTGCGGCAATCCATCACGGTTGCCGGGCCGGACGGCGAAACTCCAAGTGTGTCCGGCTCCATGTGGCCCCTGACCGCGTTCCAGTCGCCTAGGTCTAACCATCCCACATCATAGGGGACGACAGACAGATTGTCGGCACAATCCATAAGGGCAACCTCGATGGCAGTATTGTCCGCCCTGCCCCACGGGCCGGCCGGTAGGCGCAGAACCCGATATCTGCTTCAGCCTGTTCGTCGCCATGCGAACGCTGTCCAGCATGTCCGGCACTTGCCGTTCGAACACGAACCATCAAGGACGAGACCGTGAAACGCTTCCACTACAAGAGGCATGACTAGCTCCAGGCGCACCACGCCGACTTCATGGCCGCCTACAACCTCGCCCGCCGGCTCAAAACGCTCAGCGACCTTACACCCTAAGAATACATTTGGTAGAAACAGGAAGTCAGAGCAAGACAGCTCATCCTCAACTCGATCCAAAGCTAGCGCGCCCCCTTCCTGGCTCTCGCCTGTACTATCCAAGCCGTCGGCAAAAATTGTGGGCGCTCAATTTTCTCATCGAAGGGATACGGCATCGCCCCTAAGGCTGCCAGCTTTTCTCACACTCGCCAGTAGTACGAATAATCGACAGCGTCGAACGGAGCCACCATTGATCGAAGGCACGGAACCGAATCATTATGTCCACATTCGTCCAGCCTTTTCCACGAATTGAAAGCATGCTAATGATGCCGTTGGCGAATTCGCAAGTCTACGATTTGACTGTAAAATTAATCGTTTAGGTCGTTAGACCGAAAGCTCTTCTGCACCACTTTCCTTCGGTAAGAAGGAAGCAAAAACCGCCGGAAACGGCGGTTTTTTTGTGCCTGGCGCAGCTCGAACCGCTGTCGATCCGATGGCCAGATCATGCCATCCGAACAAAAACGCCGCCCGGTCCATGATGGACAGGACGGCGCCTATAACTTCGCAGTGCGACCAGCCTCAGCTGCCGTTCGGGCCGCCGCCCGGACCGGCGCCGCCGGCCGAGCCGGCACCCATGGCACCCACGGCACCGATATTGCCGAAAATCTCGTCGAACAGGCTGCGATGGCGACCCAGCGTCGGGGTCTTGTCGCCGGTCGGCGAGATGTGCGCGACCTGCTCCAGGCCCATGCGATCGACCGCGACGACATTGCCCGCCGGGTCGAACCGGACATGCAGAACCGTCTGCGACACCGGCTTGGGATTGGAGAAGGCAAGCGAGCGCATGTCGCGCGACACATAATACCAGTCCTGTTCGCCGAACTGGGCGACGAAGCTGGGACGGCCCAGCGTGCCTTCGACCGAGGCACGGTTGTCGATGCCGGGCTGGACGGAGTCCACCAGCAGCTTGTCGACCTGATAGCCCTGATGCGTGCGGATGCGGGTACAGCCCGATGCGCTGATCACGATCGCGCCGAGGCCCAGAGCCAGCAGGAAACGCCCGCGGCGGGACTGGCGGCTAAACTTGCGCATGGTCTTCTCCTGCGGGGACGGGCCCGCGAACCCAAGAAACAGAAAGCCGCCATTGCATCGGGCGGCCCAGCGATCAATATGGAAATGCGCAGGCCCCGGCAAGGGGCGCACGCGCCCGCGAAGCCCGCTGGCCCACATTCCATCACGAAAAGACGGCAACCCATGTCTCAATCCCGTCCTTCCTTCCTCCAGCGCCTGCTGGGCCGCGATGATCCGAAGGCGGGCCTGATGCCGCTTTATCATGCGGTGGTGGCCGAGGGACGGCAGCCGCACTGGTATCTGCAGGGCGGTGTGCCCGATACGCTGGATGGCCGGTTCGACATGATCGTCGCGATACTGGCGCAGGTGCTTATGCGACTGGAGGCGCTGGGCGCGGCGCAGGAGAGCGTGTGGCTGACCGAGCTGTTCGTCGACGACATGGACGGCCAGCTGCGCCAGGAAGGGATTGGCGATGTCGTCGTGGGCAAGCATATCGGCCGGATGATGAGTGCGCTGGGCGGACGACTGGCGGCCTATCGTGCGGCCTTGACGGGGGAGGGCGATCTGGAGGATGCGCTGCGCCGAAACCTGTATCGCGGCGATGCCCCGTCGGCAGAAGCGCTCTGCCATGTCGAGGGCGCGCTGCGCGCACGCTGGACAAGGCTGGCCTGCCTGACCCGCGACGCCTTGCTGGCTGGAGACCTTGGATGAGCGACATGATCGAATTTTCGCGCCCCGTGCGCGCCGACCAGCTGGGCAAGCTGGGTGACAGCCTGGTGACCATCAGCGCCGATGAGGGCGAGCGTGCCGCGCTGATGCGCCGTTTTGCGCTGCTGGCGCTTGATCGGCTGGAGGCGGATTATCGGCTGAGCGCGGAGGGCAGCACGATCCTGGCACGCGGCCGGGTCCGCGCCGCCCTGGCCCAGCCCTGCGTCGCCACCGGCCTGCCGGTGCCCGAAACGATCGACACCGATTTCCTGCTGCGCTTCGTGCCCGAGAGTGGCGACCTGCCCGAGGGCGAGGAACTGGAGCTGGACGCGGAGGATTGCGACACGATCGGCTATGACGGCAATGTCATCGACATGGGCGAAGCGGTGGCCGAGACGGTGGCACTGGCGATGGAACCCTATCCGCGCGCGCCGGAGGCCGACAGCTATCTGCGCGAGGCCGGGGTGCTGACCGAGGATCAGGCGAGCCCCTTTGCCGCGCTGCTGGCCATGGCTAAGGATGAAAAGGGCAAGAAGAAGGGCTGACACGCCCGACTGTTTCCCTTTCGTTCCCATGGTGGCATAAGGCCGGCCATGGACGCCCCGCCGCCCACGCTGCGCAAGATCATCCATATCGACATGGACGCCTTTTATGCGTCGGTCGAACAGCGCGACGATCCGAGCCTACGCGGCAAGGCGATTGCCGTCGGCGGCGGCGGTCCGCGCGGTGTGGTCGCCACCTGCAGCTATGAAGCGCGGAAATTCGGCGTGCGATCGGCGATGCCGGGCGCCAGGGCACGGCGGCTGTGCCCCGACCTGCTGTTCGTGAAGCCGCGCTTCGAAGTCTATCGAAGCGTATCTGCCCAGATCCGCGCGATCTTCGCGCGCTTCACCGACATGATCCAGCCACTCTCGCTCGACGAGGCTTATCTGGACGTGACGCAGAACAAGCCGGGCATCGCGTCGGCGACGCAGGTGGCGCAGGAAATCCGGCGGCTGATCCAGGAGGAAACGGGCCTCACCGCATCGGCGGGCGTGTCCTACAACAAGCTGATCGCCAAGCTGGCGTCGGACCAGAACAAGCCCGACGGGCTGTGCGTGGTGCGGCCGGCGGAAGGCGCCGACTTCATGGCGCGCATGCCGGTGCGGCGGATTCACGGCATCGGTCCGGTTACCGCCGAACGGATGCACAAATTGGGGATCGAGACCGGCGCCGACCTGCGCGATCGCGACTTGCCCTTCCTCCAGACCCATTTCGGCAGCAGCGCGCTCTTCTATTATCATGCCGCGCGCGGTGAGGACGACCGGCCGGTGCATGAGCGGCAGGAGCGCAAGTCAGTCAGCGTCGAGGACACCTTCTTCGAGGATCTTGTCGCCGAGGAGGCGCTGTTGCACGAGATCGAGCGGATCGCGGAAAGCCTGTGGACCCGGATCGAGAAAGCACAGGCCTATGGTCGGACCGTGGTGCTGAAGGTGAAATTCGCCGATTTCCGCATCATCACCCGGTCGCGCAGCTTTGCCGCGCCGGTCCGTTCGGTCGAACAATTGGTGGACGCTGGTCGCGCGCTGCTGAAGGCGCAATTACCGCTGCGCATGGGAGCCCGGCTGCTGGGCCTGGGCGTGCATAATCTGGAAGGCGAGGGGGAAGCGGGGGAGAGCGGCGATGCGGGCGCCCAGCTCTCCCTGCTATGACCGTCAGAAGGGCAGCCAGGTCCGCTTTTCGCTGAACTTCATATAGCCGGCATTGACGCCGAGGCGGTAACCGACGCCCAGGCGGATCGGGATCAGCACCACGCTGCCCCAGCGCAGATAGCTGGCGGTGAAGCCACCGACCAGATAGGCGGTGCCTTCGGCGGCCGGGAAACGATGGTAGAGATCCTGGCTGTCATAGAGATTATAGACCAGGACGAAGGTGTTGGCGGCATTGCCGCCGACGTCGAAGCCGATCGACGGGCCGGTCCAATAGACTTCGCGCTTACCCTCGATCTTGTGGTTGAGCGTGCCCGAACCATAGCGCAGGCCGACCACGAAGGCGCCCGACGCCTCACGCCCGGAAATATAGGCATTGGGCTGGCCCTGATCCTTGAGGATCTTCTCGATGATGCCGGCCAGGCCCTCGGCCCCCTTGCCGAAAACGCCTTCGGCCGCGCCGATCAGATCATCTTCCTGATAGGATTCGCCCGGCGCCATAGCGGCCGGCGGCGAATTGGAGGTGACCGGCGCGCCGGTGGCGGTCGCCCCGCCGGCAGCGGGGGCGGCATTATAAGTGCCGGAATCAGTCGAGCTGGCTGGCGGCGGCAGGCTGGTATCGACGCCGGGATCGGTCGGCGTGCTGTTCTGGACCGGCGGCGGCGCAAGATCGGAATCGATCGCCGTGTTGGGATCGACCGTGCGAATCTGCGCGCTGGCGACCGGCGCCAGCAGGAGCCCGCCGAGTGCCGCCATCAGGGCACCCACCCGTGCGAAGCGGGCGCCCGTGCGCCCCATGCTGCCGATCATTACCCGATACTCCCCGAAGCCCGCGCTTGAAAACATTGGACAGATTATCCGTCGCCAAGCTGAAACGACAATGAACGAACGCCCACCGGAGTCGATTCTAAGCCAGATTGAATCCGATTGTGCAAATCCGCATGAAAAATCGCACATTTGGACCGTTGCCATGGATCAAAGCCGTCGCTATAGCCCGTCGCCTAGCCACTGCCTCCCGGTTTCCGGTAGGCAAATTCGTGCGGAGACGTGGGTGAGTGGCTGAAACCAGCGGTTTGCTAAACCGTCGTAGCCTTAAGGGGCTACCGAGGGTTCGAATCCCTCCGTCTCCGCCACCTTTCCATTGATAATGATCCGGCCGCTCAGGCCGCAACATCGGCCTTCGAACGGCCGGTTGGCATCGTCGCATGCACAAAGCGTCGAAAACGCCCCATTAACCGCACTTTTAAGCGCAATCGGACGCTTGGGGGCGATGGACCTTGGCTTTCGTGCCAGCTATGCAATGCGCGCCAACAACAAAGGAAAGTCTATTCCATGAACAACAGCGACCTCGCCGACAGCCTGGCTTCGGCCAACAACATCACCAAGGCCGATGCTCGCAAGCTGGTCGATGGCGTGTTCGCCGCGATCGCCGATGCTGCCGCGAAGGGCGAAGAAGTTTCGCTCAACGGCTTCGGCAAGTTCAAGGTCAAGGACACGCCCGCCCGCGAAGGCCGCAACCCTTCGACCGGTGCGACCATCCAGATCGCTGCCGCCAAGAAGCTGACCTTCACCCCTGCAAAGGCGGTCAAGGACAAGCTGAACGGCTGAGGAACTGGCCCGGTGCCCGCCTGATGGCGCGGCACCGGGCTTATTCTCCCGGCATCCTCCGGTCCCGCACGGACGGATCGCCCCAACGCCCATTGATCCTTGGGCGAAAAACTAAAGGGTTACGCCGCGCTTCCAGATGCCGATGGCGCGTTCGTCATTTACCTCGTTCCGGGCCGGCGCCCCGTTGGCAATCGCGACGATATGCGCCAGCAGCGCATCGGCCACGGCATCCATCCCTTCCTGCAGGACGCGTCCGGCGTCGAAATCGATCCAGCCCGGCTTGCGATCGGCCAGCGCGCTGTTCGACGCGATCTTGACCGTCGGCACCGGACTGCCGAGCGGCGTGCCGCGACCGGTCGAGAACAAGGTCAGGGTTGCGCCAGCCGCCGCCAGCGCTGTCGTCGACACGGCATCATTGCCGGGGCCTTCCAATATGGTGAGGCCGGTGCGGCTGATCCGGTCGCCATAGTCGATGACGTCGGTCACGGTGGCGATCCCGCCCTTCTGCACCGCGCCCAGCGATTTTTCCTCCAGCGTGGTGATGCCGCCGGCAATATTGCCGGGACTGGGATTTTCCGACACCGGCTCGCCATGGTCGAGGAAATAGCGTTTGAAGCGGTTGACCACCTGCGTCAGCCGATCGAACACGGCCTCATTCTCAGCGCGCTGCATCAACAGCGTCTCCGCGCCGAAAATCTCCGGGATTTCGGTCAGGATCGCGCTGCCCTGTGCCTGGGCCACGGCATCGGCCATCCGACCGATCAGCGGATTGGCGGTGAGCCCGCTCATCGCATCGGAGCCACCGCATTTGACCCCCAAACGCAGCGCCGAAAGCGGCACATCCTGCCGCTGATCCACGCTGGCGAGATCGATCAGTTCGGCGAGCGCCGTCATGCCGGCCTCGAACTCGTCGCTTTCACTCTGCGCGCGCACGGTGCGCAGCCGGTCGCGGCGATCCGGCGGAATGCGCGACAGCAGCGCATCGAGCTGGTTGGATTCGCAGCCCAGTCCAAGCAGCAACACCCCCCCGGCATTGGGATTGAGCGCCAGAGAGGCGAGAATCGCGGCCGTGCCGTCCAGATCGGCGCCGAGTTGCGAGCAACCAAAGGGGTGATTGAAGGCATGGACGCCGTCGATACGCCCCTCCGCCAGCGCCGCCCCCTTCATCGCCAGCCGCTCACCCAGCCGGCCGACACAGCCCACGGTCGGGAGAATCCATATCTCATTACGCGTGCCGACACTGCCGTCGGCGCGGACATAGCCGCGGAAATGCGGGACGGGTCGGTCCGTCGGGGATAGCGGCTGCGGCTGCGCGCCGGTGAAGCGATAGGCCAGTTCGCCCGAAAGCGCGGTGTGGAGATTATGGCTGTGGACATGCTCGCCGGCCAGGATCACCCGCGTCGCCAGGCCGATCGGCGCGCGATAGCGGCGGACCGGCGCGCCGGCCGGAATCTCATGAAGCGCGAACTTGTGCCCGGCCGGGACCGGATCGCGCAACTGCACATCGGCCTTGCCGACCCGCACGGTCTGCCCTGCCTCCAGCGGGTGCAGCGCGACGGCGACATCATCTTCGGGTGCGACCTGAAGGGCCAGCAGCGGGGCGGTTTCGGCAAGGATCGACATGGGTTTGGAATAGGCCATTGCCAGCGTTGGCACAAGGCGGTAACCGGCGGACAAGGAGATCGCCATGCATCCGCTTACCCTGTCGCCCGACCGCCTGTTCCCCGCCGATCCCACGACCCGTTCGATCGCCCGCGCGCTCTATGCCGAAGTCGCCAACCTGCCGATCATCAGCCCGCATGGCCATACCGACCCGGCCTGGTTCGCCACCAATGCCCCCTGGTCCAACGCGACCGAACTGCTGCTGGCGCCCGACCATTATCTGTTCCGCATGCTCTATTCGCAGGGCATCGCGCTGGACGATCTGGGCGTGCCGCATCGTGGCGGCCTGCCCGATACCGATCCGCGCGCCGCATGGCGCCTGTTCGCCAGCCATTATCATCTGTTCCGGGGCACCCCGTCGAGCATGTGGCTAGACCATGTCTTTGCCGAAGTGTTCGGGCTGGACATGGCACTGGACGCGCAAAGCGCCGACCAGGTCTATGATGCGATCAACGCGGCGCTCGCCACCGACGCCTTCCGCCCGCGCGCGCTGTTCGAGCGGTTCAATATCGAATTGCTGGCGACGACCGAAGGGGCGGACGACGATCTGCGCCATCATCAGGCGATTCGGGAATCCGGCTGGCAGGGGCGGGTGGTCACCACCTATCGCCCGGATTCGGTGATCGATCCCGAGCATGAGGAATTTCGAGACGCGCTGGTCCGCTTCGGCAACATGACCGGCGAGGATGTCGAAAGCTGGCAAGGCTATCTGGCCGCCCATGCCAAGCGCCGCGCCGATTTCCGCGCCATGGGTGCGACCGCGACCGACCATGGCTTTGCGACGCCGCGCACCGCCAATCTGTCGACGGTGGAATGCGAGGCGCTGTTCGCGAAGATCGTCGGCGGCACGGCCGATGCCGAGGATGCCGAACTGTTCCGCGCCCAGATGCTGACAGAAATGGCCAAGATGAGCCAGGCCGACGGCATGGTGATGCAGATCCATCCCGGTTCCTGCCGCAACCATAATGCCGCCCTGTTCCACAGCCATGGTCGCGACAAGGGCGCCGACATCCCGATGCGCACCGACTATGTCGGTGCCTTGAAGCCGATGCTGGACGTCGTCGGCAACGACGCCAACCTGACCATCATCCTCTTCACCCTGGACGAGACCACCTATGCCCGCGAACTGGCGCCGCTGGCCGGCCATTATCCGTGCCTGCGGCTGGGCCCGGCCTGGTGGTTCCATGACAGCCCGGAAGGGATGCGCCGCTTCCGCGAGATGACGACGGAGACCGCCGGCTTCTACAATACGGTCGGGTTCAACGACGACACCCGCGCCTTCCTGTCGATTCCGGCGCGGCATGATGTCGCCCGTCGTATCGACTGCGCCTTCCTGGCGCGACTAGTCGCCGAACATCGGCTGGCCGACTGGGAAGCGGCCGAGCTGGCTAAGGAACTGACCGTGGGCCTGGTGCGTCGCGCCTATCGGCTCTGATCGGTCAGGCGGGGGCGGGACCGCTCGATTCCGCCTCCACCAGGCGCAGCGGCGGGGGCAGTTCGGCGGTCACGGCCTGCCCCTCGATCCGGTCGATCAGCTGCTGGGTCGCGATCCGCGCCATATCACCAAAGGGGCGCCAGATGGTGGTGAGCGCCGGCGACACGACATGCGACAGCAGGCTGCCGTCGAAGCCCACGACCGACAGCGACTGCGGAACGGCAATGCCCTTGATTCCGGCGCATTTGAGGACGCCGGCCGCCATGACGTCATTGGCGGCGAAGATCGCCGTGGGCGTGGTCGGCAGCGACAGGAAACGCTCGGCGGCGGCAAGCCCCGACTGGAAGCCGTAATCGCCCTCGGCCTCGTCCAGCAAAGTGACACCGGCGGCGGCCAGCGCCTCGACAAAGCCCGCCCGGCGCTCCTGCGCGGAGATGGCGTTGGCCGGGCCGCCGACCATCGCGATGCGGCGATGGCCAAGATCGAGGAGATAGCGCGCTACCTGTGCGGCCGCCTCGCGCTCGGGCGACAGGATCACATCGGCATAGCCGGTGATCGGCAGGGCCGACAGGGCAACGGCGGGAATGTGTTCTCGCGCCAGGGCTTCGGGCAGGCCGGCAATGCCCGATACCGGCGGCAGCACCACCAGACCGTCAGTGCGCGAGCGGCGGACGAATTGCAGCACATCCTCGACCGAGGCCGCGGCATCCATCGGGGTTGGGTGGACGACCAGTTCATAACCGCGCCGGCCCGCTTCGCCGACGATACCGCGCTGCACGGCGTCGAGCACCAGCGCGTTGCGATCATTATGGACCATGCCGATCAGGAAGGAGCGGCCCATCGCGAAGGCGCGCGCGCGCATGGAGGGACGGAAATTGAGCGCCGCAATCGCCTGCTGGACGCGCTCGCGGGTTTCCGCATTGACCTTGGGCGACTGGTTGAGAACCCGTGATACCGTTCGGATCGAGACGCCCACCGCAGCGGCGACATCGGCAATGGTGGAATCGCTTCCCTGCGGGCTGTCCTTTGTTGATCGCATCTTTGCGGCTAGCCACAGGGAGAGGGAAATCGCAACCTGTTTGGGCTAAGGCCCTTCCAATGGATTCCCTGCTCCCCATCGGCACCGTCGCATGATCAACGCGCGGTTCGGCACATTTCGCGGTCTGGTGCGCCTGGCCCTGTCCTATCCGCAGCTCGCGCTGGGGCGATCGGCCACGCTGCGCCCCAGCCCGGCCGAAGTGCGCCGGCTGGTCTTCGTCTGCCAAGGCAATATCTGTCGCAGCGCCTTTGCCGATGTGGTGGCCCACAAGGCCGGCGCCCGCACGGCCTCTTTCGGCCTGTCGACCACCACCGGACGACCGGCCCATGATCCGGCAATCGCGGCGGCGCAGGCCCTGGGTCACGACCTGTCCGCCCACAAGGCGCTCGATAGGACGGACTATCAGCCGCAGCCGGGCGACCTGCTGCTGGCGATGGAAGTGCGGCAACTGCATCGACTGGCTGCCGATCCGCGCCTGTCGCACCTGCCGCGCCAGTTGCTCGGCACATGGACACAGCCGATGATGCCGCATCTGCACGATCCCTATGGCCTGGACGATCGCTACATGGCCTATTGCCTGCAGCGGATCGAGCAGGCGGTAACGGCGCTGGTCAGGACTTATCCCGGCGCAACGCCTTCCTGACGATCTGCCCCAGATCGCGCAGCAGCGGCCGGGGATCGCTGAAGCTGAAGACATAATAGCGCATGCGCAGGTCGAGAAAGCCGAGCAGATAGGCGCAAAGGTCGCGCCATGGGCGGGCGCGGAAGAAGGGATCGGCGATCTTTCCGCCCATCAGCAATCGCAACAGGCGCTTGGTTTCCGGCACCATGTAGCGGGCGCGCAGCGTATCGCGGGGCAGGGGCGCCGCATCCGTTTCACCCAGCACCGCCCGGCGATAGGCTTCCCAGGCGAAATGGGCATGGCAATGGCCGGCCAGCGGCAGGCTGCCCCAGAAACGGCCGTTCACCTCCATCAACCAGTAATGATCGCTGGCTTCATCATAGCGATATTCGACCATGGCCGGCCCCTGCCAGCCGAGCGCGCGCAGCAATTGTTCGGACAATGCCATCTGTGGCCCATGGCGATCGCGCGGTTCGGCACGGCACAGGGTCGATACGCCCCCTTCGGGCGGCCATTCGTGCAGGCGGCGATGCTGGAAATGCAGGGTCGCATCACCATCGGCCATGAACAGCATCTGCCCGAGGCCCACGCCGCTGCAATATTGCTGGATCATCGGCCAGATACCGACCGGACGATAGCGGGCAAGCAGCGCCTGCAACGCATCCGGCGTCCGTACATATTCCGCCTTGATCCATTCCAGCCCGGCCCGTTCGAGCAGCGGCATAACCGCCGGCGGGTTGGCCCATTTGGCGACCAGCGGATAGGGCATGGATGCGGCATGGGCCTGGAAATCGTCGCCCGCCATCGGTTGCCAGGTTCGCGGTATCAACAGGCCCTGCGCCGACGCGACCGCCAGGGTGCGGCGCTTGTCAATCACCTGGTTGAGCGCTTCGGCGCGCGGAACCAATATATGGCAATCGCCGATCATCGGCGGCAGCAGCGCCAGATCGAGCAGATCGGTCTCCGAAATGGCGAAGACAGCGCGGGCGCCGGTCCGGGCGATCAGGCCGGGCAGCCAATCGGCCGCCGGACCTGACGGCCGACCGGTGCTGTCCGTGCAATAGCGCGATGCCGCCGCGATCCCGCTTGCCGGCCCGACGCCATGGACCGGCACGCCATGGCGGCCGAGTTCCCGGACGATGGTCAGGCTGATCGCATTTTCCAGGCCGATGACGATCGCGCAGGGCAGGCGGCTCACGCAGGCACCAGCCGATGTTCGTAGCGCCAGGTCGCCCAGGCCTGTTGCGCGACACGCAGGCCGGTGCGCAGCCGGTTGGGCGGCACGCGGGTCAGGGTACGGGCGGGGGCATCGGCGAGCGCGGGCGACAGATCATGGAAGCCGGCAGGACGCATGCCCGGCGTCGCCGCTGCGGTCCGGCACAATTGCTCGAACCGGCGCATCACCGCGCGGTTCGGGCGCATCCGGTCGCGCGAGAGCATTTCGAAACTATGGGTGACGATGACGAAGGCATCATGACCTTCCTGCGCGGCGTGACGCATGCCGGCGCGCATTTCGGCGGCCGACATGGCGCAAATTTGTGCAGGGCGGAAATGGCCGGGGCGATCGGCGATCCCCGACACGGGCAGTTCGACCAGCCCCTGGGCGCGAACCGCGCCGATCTGGCCGGCATCCATGCTGATGCCGCACCCATGACCGAGATAGGCCGGATTGACGCTGCTGTCCCAGCCGATGCCGATCGCCGCCAGCGCCCGCAGCGTATCGTCATTGGCGCCGAAATTGCCGGCCCGGAACGCGCTGATCCGCGGAGCGCCCGCCTGTTCCAGCAGGTCGCGACCAAGGCCAAGCAGGGTGATCTGGTCGGCTAGGCTAAAATCGCCGATATTGCGGCCCTGTCGCCCTTCAATCGGCGAATCTTTGGCCCAGGCCAGCCATTCGCTGTGCAGATGGAGCTGCACTTCATGCCCACGCCCGACGATGGCCGCGACGATGGGCTGGAGAAAGGCGGGACCGTGGATCAGCGCGGGCAGGGGATCGAGGAAGAAGACGCCCTTGAGGCCATGACGGTCCATCAGGTCCATCTGCCAGCCGATGCCGAAAGCACCGGCCGCCGTCTCGCCCCAGATCGACTGGCGTAGATTCTGCTCAAGACCGACGCCGCGCTGGTGCAACGCTGCGGACAATTCGGTGTCGATGGTGATGAGCAGCGCAGTCATGATCAGTCCGATCCGGAATGGGGACGATGATAGACGGCAGACGTTAAGGAGCCGTGATGTTTCTGACCCATGTATGGATCATTACGGCCTTTTAACGAGCTTTACCCCTTTTTTCTTGCCCTCTTGCCCGATCAGACGGCGTCGCGCCGCCCGTTCCTCATGCCAGCAGCGAAAATTCGCCATAATTGCCCTGGAAGAACAGCAGCGGCCGGTCGGGCCGTTCCACTTCCAGCGCAACCACCTCACCCAGCACGATATAATGATCGCCGGCTTCATGCACGGCATGCAGGCTGCAATCGATCCAGGCGACGACATTGTCGATGATGGGCGATCCATTGTCGGATACGCGGTGCGACACGCCGGCGAACTTGTCGGGGCCAGGTGCGGCCAGCTGGCGGCAGAGCGGCTGCTGATCGCTGGCGAGGACATTGACGCAGAAGCGGCCGATCTGCTGGATGCGCGGCCAGCTGCCCGAGCTTTTGGCCGGGAAGAAGGCGACCAGCGGTGGATCGAGCGACACCGAGGTGAAGGAGCCGACCACCATGCCAACCGGGGTGCCATCCTCGGCGGACGCGGTGACGACGCACACGCCGGTCGGATAATGGCCCAGGACGCGGCGGAAGGTGGCACTGTCGATCATGGTTGCGCTGTTCATGCCATGGTCTTCCAGCAGACGATGGCGCAAGGCAAGCGAAACCGGTCAGAAACCAACCGGTCGTAGCGGATAGGGGCGGGGCTGGTGCCCCGCCCCCCTCATCAGAGCGCGATACCGCCGGCGGCCAGCACGGCCAAGGTCAGCAGTTCCGACGCGTTGGACGACATGGTCGCGATCTGCACCGACTTTTCCATGCCGACCAGCACCGGGCCGATCATCGACGTGCCACCGAGTTCGCGCAGCAGCTTGGCTGAGATATTGGCCGACTGCAGCCCCGGCATGACCAGCACATTGGCCGGACCGGACAGGCGGCTGAACGGATAATTCTTCATCACGGTCGGATTGAGCGCTGCATCCGGCGTCATTTCGCCTTCATATTCGAAATCGACGTCGCGCTGGTCGAGCAGCTTCACCGCATCGCGCACATTGTCGAGGAAGGCGCCGGGCGGATTGCCGAAATTGGAATAGGACAGGAAGGCGACGCGCGGGTCATGGCCCATGCGGCGCGCGACCGCGACCGTGCCCTCGGCAATGTCGGCCAGTTCGGACGCAGACGGCCGTTCATGGACGGTGGTGTCGGCCAGGAAGACGGTCTTGTCCTTGGTCACCATGACATGGATGCCGAAGGGGGTACGGCCGGCCGCCGGGTCCATCACCCGCTTCACTTCGCGCAGGGTCTGGCCATAGGGCCGGGTGACGCCGGTGATCATCGCATCGGCCACACCCATCTTCACCAGCAGCGATCCGAAGATGTTGCGGTCGCGGTTGACCATCCGCTCGCAGTCGCGACGCAGATAGCCGCGCCGCTGCAACCGGGCATAGAGAAGATCGACCATCTCGGGCACCAGCGGCGAATTGACACTGTTGTGCAGTTCGAAGCTGTCGGGATCCTGGACGCCCAGTTCCTTGAGCTTGTCGCGCACATGATCGCGGCCGACCAGCACGGGAATACCATAGCCCAGCTCGCGGAACTGGATCGCGGCGCGCAGCACCACTTCCTCTTCCGCCTCGGCGAAGACGACCCGCTTGGGATTGGCCTTAGCGAGTTCATAGGCGCTGGTGAGAACCGAGGTGGTCGGGTTGAGCCGCGCCTTGAGCGAGTCGCGATAGGCGGCCATGTCGGCGATCGGCTTCTGTGCGACGCCGGTATCCATCGCCGCCTGGGCGACGGCGGCCGGCACCACCTCCATCAGCCGCGGATCGAACGGCGCGGGGATGATATAGTCGGGGCCGAAGCTGTGCGAACGGCCATAGGCCTTGGCCACTTCCTCGGGCACCTGTTCGCGCGCCAGGTCGGCAATCGCCTTGGCGGCGGCCAGCTTCATCGCCTCGTTGATGCCGGTCGCCCGCACGTCGAGCGCACCGCGGAAGATGAAGGGGAAACCCAGGACATTGTTGACCTGGTTGGGGAAGTCCGAGCGGCCGGTGGCGACGATCGCGTCGGGACGCACGGCATGAGCGTCGGGCGGCAGGATTTCCGGGTCGGGATTGGCCATGGCGAAGATGATCGGATTGGCCGCCATCGACTTGACCATATCCTGCGACATGGCGCCGGCGACCGAAAGGCCCAGGAACACATCGGCGCCCTTGACCGCTTCGGTGAGGGTCCGCGCGTCGGTCTTGACCGCATGGGCCGACTTCCACTGGTTCATGCCCTCGGTGCGACCCTGATAGATCACGCCCTTGCTGTCACACATGATGACGTTTTCGTTCGGGACGCCCAGCGCCTTGATCAACTCGGTGCAGGAAATGGAGGCGGCACCGGCGCCGTTCACCACCACCTTCATGTCCTTCATGTCGCGACCGGTGAGCAGCGCGGCATTGATGACGCCCGCCGCCGCGATGATCGCGGTGCCATGCTGGTCGTCATGGAAGACCGGAATGTTCATCCGCTCCTTGAGCGTCGTTTCGATGACGAAGCATTCGGGCGCCTTGATATCCTCAAGATTGATGCCGCCGAAGCTCGGCTCCATCAGTTCGACCGCGTCGATGAAGCGATCGACATCCTCGGTCTTCAGCTCGATATCGATGGAATCGACATCGGCGAAGCGCTTGAAGAGGACGGCCTTGCCCTCCATCACCGGCTTCGACGCCAGCGCGCCGAGATTGCCAAGACCCAGGATCGCCGTGCCGTTGGAGATGACCGCGACCAGATTGCCCTTGGCGGTATAATCATAGGCAGTCGCCGGATCTTCGGCGATCGCGCGCACCGGCACCGCGACGCCGGGCGAATAAGCGAGCGAGAGATCGCGCTGCGTCGCCATCGGCTTCGACGCGATGATCTCGATCTTGCCGGGGCGGCCGGTCGCGTGGAAGAACAGCGCCTCGCGCTCGGAAAATTCCACATTTGACTTTTCGGTCATCGCGATACCCACATAATGGAACAATAGCGCCGCCCTAGCGGCAAGATTATCTTGTGGGCAAGTGCGAGAAGCGCAATTTTCCTGCCCTTTGGCGAAGCTCTGGTTTCAGCGGAGCGATCAGGCTATCCGCTTGCCCCATGGCCAATTCGACCTCCACCACCACCCAGCCTACCCCCATGATGGCACAATATTTCACCCTCAAGGCAGAGGCGCAGGATTGCCTGCTCTTCTACCGCATGGGCGATTTCTTCGAACTCTTCTTCGATGACGCCAAGATGGCGGCCGCGACGCTCGACATTGCGCTCACCAGCCGTGGCGAACATGCCGGGCAGCCGATCCCGATGTGCGGCGTGCCAGTGCATAGCGCCGAATCCTATCTCGCCCGGCTGATCAAGGGCGGCCATCGCGTCGCCATTGCCGAGCAGACCGAGACGCCGGCCGAGGCCAAGGCACGGGGCGGCAAGGCGCTCGTGGCACGCGCCATCGTCCGCTATGTCACCGCCGGCACGCTGACCGAGGAAACCCTGCTCGACAGCCGGCGCGACAATATGCTGGTCGCGCTGGCCCAGACCGGCGGCGAAGGCGAGCTGGGCCTGGCCGCCGCCGACATCTCGACCGGCCGGTTCGAGACGATGACCGTGCGCGCCGGCGACCTGCCCGCCGAACTCGCCCGGTTGCGGCCAAGCGAAGTGGTGATCGCCGAAGGGTCGACGCTGGAGGTCGCCAACAGCCATCCGTTCGACAAGGCGGCCTTTTCCAGCACCCGTGCCGAAGACGCGCTCAAGCGCCTGTTCGCGGTCGCGACGCTGGATGGCTTCGGCCAGTTCAGCCGCGCCGAACTGGCGGCTATGGGCGGCCTGATCTCTTATCTCGACCATGCGGGGAAGGGCACGCTGCCCTTCCTGGCGCCGCCGTTACGCAAGACCAGCGGCGCCCATGTCGCCATCGACGCGGCGACGCGCGAGAGCCTGGAAATCGTCGCGACCACCGGCGGCACCCGCGCGGGCAGCCTGCTGGGCGCGGTCGACCGGACCGTCACCGGGGCAGGCGCCCGGCTGCTGGCACAGGATCTGTCGGCGCCGCTGATGGATGCGCCGCTGATCGACGCGCGGCTAGGCCTGGTCGAGCTGTTCCATGATGACGCGACGTTGCGCAGTCAGTTGCGTGCGGCGCTGCGGGCGCTGCCCGACATCGGCCGCGCGCTCGGCCGTGTCGCCGTGGGGCGGGGCAGTCCGCGTGACCTCGGCCAATTGCGCGACGGCCTGGGCGAAGCGCGATTGCTGCGCGAGCGGCTGGGGCGGCTGGCCGATCAGCCACTGCTGCTGACGCAATTGCTGCCGGCGCTCGACGGCCATGGCGCGCTGGTCGATGCGTTGGCGCGCGCACTGGTGCCGAGCCCGCCGACCGAGACCAATAATGGCGGCTATATCGCCGACGGCTTCGACCCGGCGCTCGACGAACTGCGCCGCCTCGCCGGTGACGGCCGCCGCGCGATCGCCGCGCTGGAGGCGCAATATCGCGAGCAGACGGGGATCAGCGCGCTCAAGATCCGCCATAATGGCGTGCTGGGCTATCATGTCGAGGTGCCGGCCCGCGCCGCCGACCAACTGATGCAGCCCGAAAGCGGCTTCACCCATCGCCAGACGCTGGCCGGGGTCGTGCGCTTCAACTCGATCGACCTGCATGAACAGGCCGGACGGGTGGCGCAGGCCGGTGCCCATGCGCTGGTGGCGGAAGCCGCCCATCTCGAAACGCTGATCGAGGCGGTTCTGGACCGCAAGGCCGACATCGCCCGCGCCGCCGATGCGCTGGCACGGCTGGACGTTGCCGCCGCGCTGGCCGAGCGGGCAGCCGAAGGCGGCTGGCAACGCCCCCATTTCGTGGTCGAGGACGGGGTCGGCCCCTGCCTCGACATTGTCGGCGGGCGCCATCCGGTGGTCGAGGATGCGCTACGCGCGCAGGGCCAGCCTTTTGTCGCCAATGATTGCCGGCTGGTCGCGACCGACCGGCTATGGCTGGTCACCGGCCCGAACATGGGCGGCAAGTCGACCTTCCTGCGGCAGAATGCGCTGATCGTCATCCTGGCCCAGGCCGGTGCCTTCGTACCGGCGGAATCGGCGACGCTGACCCTGGTCGACCGCCTGTTCAGCCGCGTCGGCGCCTCCGACAATCTGGCGCGCGGCCGGTCGACCTTCATGGTCGAGATGGTCGAGACCGCGGCGATCCTGGCGCAGGCGACCGAACATAGCTTCGTCATCCTGGACGAAGTCGGGCGCGGCACATCCACCTATGACGGGCTGGCGCTCGCCTGGGCGGTGGTCGAAGCGGTGCATGAGGTCAATCGCTGCCGCTGCCTGTTCGCCACCCATTATCATGAGCTGACACGCCTGTCTGAAACGCTCGATGCGCTGTCGCTGCACCATGTGCGGGCGCGCGAATGGAAGGGCGACCTGGTGCTGCTGCACGAACTGGCCGAAGGGCCGGCCGATCGCAGCTATGGCCTGGCGGTGGCGCGGCTTGCCGGCTTGCCGCCCCTGGTGCTCAAGCGCGCCAAGGATGTGCTGGGCCGGCTGGAGGCAGGCAAGGCGAAGACCGGCGGCATTGCCGCAGGGCTGGACGACCTGCCGCTGTTCGCCAGCGTAGCAACCCAGGCCGAAGAGGTGGTCGATCCGCTGCGCGCGGCACTGGATGGCATCGATGCCGACGCCCTGTCCCCGCGTGAGGCACTCGATCACATATATCGGTTGAAACAACTGGCTGCCGCCAGTCACCACGAGTAGACGAGAGCCATGGTCATGCAGTTCCCCAGCCTGGGGTCGCGCCGCGCGATCATTGATCGGCGCGCGATTTCCGACAGCATCAACGCCCTGGCGCAGGAGCATCGGGGCGATCCGATCAAGCTGCGCGGGCTGATCGTCAAGGAACTCAAGGCCGCTCTGGAGCATGGCCGCGAGGATGTCGCGCGCCGGCTGGAGGCGAAACCGACGCGCGGGCGCGAGGCAGTGACGGCCTTTGCCTTCCTGATCGACCAGATATTGCGGCTGCTCTACGACGCCACCACCCATCATCTTTATCCCGCCGGCAACCGCAGCACAGGCGAGCGGATCGTGCTGATCGCCGTCGGCGGCTATGGCCGGGGCGAGATGGCGCCGCACAGCGATGTCGACATCGGCTTCATCACCCCCTGGAAGCCGACCGGCTGGACCGAGCAGATCATCGAATCCATGCTCTATTCGCTGTGGGATCTGGGGCTGAAGGTCGGCCATAGCAGCCGTTCGATCGACGAGACGATGCGGATGGCCAAGGCCGACCTCACCGTGCGCACCGCCCTGCTGGAAGCACGCTATGTGTGGGGCGACCGGGCGCTTTACGAGGAAGTGGCTGTCCGCTTCGACAGCGAGATCATGCAGGGCACCGCCCGCACCTTCGTCACCGAGAAGCTGGAGGAACGCGACGAGCGCCACCGCCGCATGGGCGACAGCCGCTATGTCGTCGAGCCCAATGTCAAGGAAGGCAAGGGCGGCCTGCGCGACCTGCACACGCTGTTCTGGATCGGCAAATATGTGAACCGGGTGAAATCGGTCGCCGAACTGGTCGATGTCGGCCTGTTGACGCAGAGCGAGCTGCGCCAGTTCCAGAAGGCCGAGGATTTCCTGTGGGCGGTGCGGTGTCACCTGCACATGATCACCGGTCGGGCCGAGGATCGGTTGACCTTCGATCTGCAGCTGGAAACCGCGACACGGATGCATTTCACCGCGCGGGCCGGCCGATCCGGGGTCGAGCGCTTCATGCGCTATTATTTCCTCAACGCGAAGGCGGTCGGCGACCTGACTGCGGTGTTCCTGGCGCATCTGGACGACCAGCTGGCCGAGCGCGGACGCCGCTATATTCCGTCGATCTTTCGCCGACCCAAGAAGCTGGACGGTTTCGTGCTGGATCGCGGGCGGCTGGCGCTGCCGAGCGATGATTTCTTCCAGGCCGATCCGGTTCGCCTGGTCGAGATTTTCGCCGTGGCCGACAGGCATGGGCTGCAAATTCATCCGAGCGCGATGCGCGCGGCCAGCCGCGACGCCGGCCTGATCACCGCCAAGGTGCGCAAGGATGCACGGGCCAATGCCGCCTTCATGGATGTGCTGACCAGCCCGCGCGACCCGGAAACGGTGCTGCGCTGGATGAACGAATCTACCGTGTTCGGCCGGTTCATCCCCGATTTCCGCCGCGTCGTGGCGCAGATGCAGTTCGACATGTATCATCATTATACGGTGGACGAGCATACTATCCGCGCCGTCGGCCTGCTGGCCCGGATCGAAAAGGGCGAACTGGCTACCGATCATCCGCTGGCGACCGAGCTGATGGGCAAGATATTGTCGCGCCGGGTGCTCTATGTCGCGGTGCTGCTGCATGACATCGCCAAGGGGCGCGGCGGCGACCACAGCATATTGGGTGCGGAAGTGGCGGAGCATCTCTGCCCGCGCCTCGGCCTGACTGCCGCCGAGACCGAGACCGTCGCCTGGCTGGTGCGTTATCACCTGTTGATGTCGGCCACCGCCTTCAAGCGCGACCTGGCCGATTACAAGACCATCCTCGATTTCGTCGAAGTCGTGCAGAGCCCCGAGCGACTGCGCCTGCTGCTATGCCTGACCGTGGTCGATATCCGCGCGGTGGGGCCGGGCGTCTGGAACAGCTGGAAGCGGCAGTTGCTGGGCGACCTTTATGACGCGGCCGAGGAAGTGCTGCGCCTGGGCCACAAGCAGAAGGGCCGCAGCGAACGCGTTGCCGCCAAGCAGGAGGCGCTGCGCGAGGCGCTGGGCATGGATGAGGCGACCTTCGCCACATTCAGCGGCCGCATGCCCGAAAGCTACTGGATCGCCGAACCGGATGATATCCTGGTCCATAATGCCCGGCACATATTGGAAGCGGGTGACTCCTCGCTGTCGATCGCCGCGCAATATTATCCACAACGTGGTGCGACTTTGGTCACCGTCTATGCGACCGACCATCCGGGCCTGTTCTACCGCATTGCCGGCGCCATCCATCTGGCCGGCGGCAACATCATCGACGCGCGCATCCATACGACGCGCGACGGCGTCGCGATCGACAATTTCCTGGTGCAGGATCCGCTGGGCGGTGCCTTCCACAGTCCCGAGCAGCTGGCGCGGATCAAGGCGGCGATCGAGGATTCCCTGTCCAACCGCCACCGCATGATCACCAAGCTGGAAGCGCGCCCGCTGCCCCGCACCCGCGCCGAAGCCTTCCGCATCGAGCCCAATGTGCTGATCGACAACAAGGCGTCGAACCGCTTCACCGTGATCGAGGTGAATGCCCGCGATCGGCCGGCGCTGCTGTTCAGCCTGGCCAATGCGCTGTTCCAGTCGAAGGTGACGGTCCACAGCGCCCATGTCGCCACCTATGGCGAGCGCGCGGTCGACACCTTCTACGTCACCGACCTCTTGGGCGGGAAGATTGAGAGCAAGGCCCGGTTGCAGACGCTGGAGCGGCGGCTGCTGGAGGCGGCCGGCGGCGAAGTGGGCGAGGCACTGGAGCGCGCCTGATCGCTACTCAGGCGCCTAAATTCTCAAGCAATAGTCATGACGTCGCCGGGTGACAGCAAGGGTAACAGGCGCAGCATGTCGTCGCGGTCGACCGCGACGCAGCCGGCGGTCGGACGTCCTTCGGATAGATGGAAGAAGATGGCGCTGCCCATGCCCGGCACCGGCGGCGCATCATTATGGCCCAGGATGACGATCACGTCATAGGCGTCGTCGCTGCGCTGCAGGCTTTCGGTCGAGAAGGGCCGGGGCAGGCGCACGGGACGGTTATAGGCGGGATCGGCCGGATCATCCGACCAGCCATCCCCCGCATGGGTCCAGCGCCAGGGTAGGGCGATGCCGGTGGCGGAGACCTTGCCGGGGCGCAGCAGCACCGCACGGATCGGCCAATTGCCCAAGGGGGTGCAGCCATCGCCTTCGCGCTTGTCGGCGGCCGCGCAAGCGCCGCTGCGGCCGATGGTGCAGGCCATGTCGAGATCGCCGAATCGCAGCCGCCCGGCGGCGACATCGACATGGATGACACTCATAGCTGGTGGCCGGTCCGGTCGCGCTTGGTGGCGAGATAGCGTTCATTATGCGGATTGGCCGGCAGGATGATCGGCAACCGCTCGACCACTTCGATCCCGGCCGCCTGCAACCCGGCAACCTTCTGCGGATTGTTGGTGAGCAGCCGCACCCCGCCAATGCCGAGCAGGTCGAGCATCCGCGCCGCGACCGAGAAATCGCGCGCGTCGATCGCGAAGCCCAGCCGCACATTGGCGTCAACCGTGTCGAAGCCCTGATCCTGCAGCGCATAGGCGCGCAGCTTGTTGACGAGGCCGATGCCGCGCCCTTCCTGGCGCAGGTAGAGCAGCACACCCCATTGGGCGTCGGCGATCTGGTGCAGCGCCTGATGCAATTGCGGGCCGCAATCGCATTTCAGGCTGCCGAACACGTCGCCGGTCAGGCATTCGCTGTGGATGCGGATGACCGGGGGCGATGCGTCACGCTTGCCGACCACCAGCGCGACATGTTCGCGCGGCTCGTCGGGGCTGCGGAAGGCGATGATCTCCGCGCTCTCGCTCGCCGATACGGGCAGGCGGGCACGGGTGGCGATGGCGAGGTGGATGGCATCGTCATAATCGCCGACATCATCGGCGCTGACTTCCGCCTCGACCGGGCCGTCGCCTTCGGTAAGGAAATAGGCGGGCAGGATACCAGCCAGCCGGGCAAGGCGCAGCGCGGCCTTGGCTGCCTGCGGCGCTGGCAAGGCCCGCGCGCGGAATGGCCCCTTGAGCGGCGAGGCGAGGTCCAGCACGGGATCGGAAATCGAGGTCGCGACATCCGCGTCGATCCACGGCGCTCGTTCGATCAGCACCGGCAGGTCGGGATCAGCCGCCGCCAGCTGGTTGGCGAGCTTCAGCGTTTCGGCGCGGGCGGCGGAGATCAGGATATCGGCCTGCCCCTGCGGATCGAAATCGGCCAGCGTCACCGCATCCGCGCCCTCGATCGCCATCAGCCGGATGGCGCCATCGGGCGCGGTCAGGCGGATCGCCCAGCCGCGACGCAGCGCATCGATGGCGCGGGCAGCATCCCGCCCGTTCATCAGAAGGCGAACTCGGTGATGATCGGGATATGGTCGGACGGCTTTTCCCAGCTGCGCGCGGGTTCGACGACACGGTGGGCGACCGCCTTGTCGGCGACATCCTTGGTCATCCACATATGGTCGAGGCGACGGCCGCGATCCGACGCCGCCCAATCCTTCGCGCGATAGCTCCACCAGGTGTAGAGGCGCGCGGGGGCAGGGTGGAAATGGCGGCCGATATCGACCCAGTCGTTCGACGCCTGCAACCGGCCCAGCAGCGCGCATTCGACCGGCGTATGGCTGACCACGTCGAGCAGCTGCTTGTGGCTCCAGACGTCGCATTCCAGCGGCGCGATGTTGAAGTCGCCGGTCAGGATCGTCGGCTTGTTGTCGAGCGCGCCGGACCACTCGATCATCCGCTCGATAAAGTCGAGCTTCTGGCCGAATTTCGGATTGACCGTGCGGTCGGCGACATCGCCGCCGGCGGGGACATAGACATTCTCGATCCGCACGCCATTGTCGAGGCGGATGCCGACATGACGCGCTTCGCCATTGGCCTGCCAGTCGAACCGGTCATCCTCATGGATCGGCACCTTGCTCATGATCGCGACGCCATGATGCATGCGCTGGCCGTTCAGCACTTGATGGACATAGCCCAGCCGCTTGAACATGTCGGTGGGGAAAATCTCGTTCACCACCTTGGTTTCCTGCAGGCAGAGAATGTCGGGCGCTTCCTCGGTCAGGAAGCGTTCGACGATGTCGATCCGGGCGCGGACGCTGTTGATGTTCCAGGATGCAATCGAAAGGGTATCGGCCATGAAAAGCACCTAGGGTGCCGCGCGCCCGCGCGCAAGCGCCGGACAAAGTAAGACCCCCGCTCCGGGGGCGTGGAACGGGGGTCTCGATCGCGCCCTTGAAGCGCTTTGCGACGGGAGCGGTGTGCCGGGTAACAGGGGGGAAATCCCGGTCTACGTCTCTCGCCGTGATCTCTATCTAGGCGATCCGATATGAGCGGCAGATGAACGATGGCAGAAAGTTTTCAGCCCATCGTTCCTGCGGCCCGCCCTAGCCGTTCGGACGGCCGCGCGGACGCGGATCGGTCCAACGGAAGGCGGAATCGGCGACCGGCACGCCATATTGCTGGTTCGACAGGCGCACCGCCGTGCGATTATTCTGCGCGTCGAGCGCGACCCAGCCATAAAGCTCCAGCCCGGCCGGCGACGCGGGCTTGCGCTTGAAGATCATGGTGATGGTGCCGAATTCGGGCCGCTTGGGGTCTTTCGCCTGCACGCTCAGCACGGTCGGGTCGCCGGTGGGGACGACGGTGCCGAATTTCGACAGATCCTTGGTCGGGTCGATCAGGGCGGCCAGCGGCGAATTGCCGATCGGCCAGCGCTGCACCTGGCGCACCTCATAGTCGATCAGGGTCAGCGCCTTGCCATCACCCACGATCAGCAGCGGCACGCCCTTTTCATATTGGAAGCGGATCTTGCCCGGCTGTTTCAGGGTCAGCTTGCCGGTCAGCACCTGACCATTGCGGTCGGTCTGGCTGAAATCGGCGGTCAGGGTGGTGACGGCGCGGATATAGGCATTGACCTGATTGAGGTCGGACGGTGCCGTCTGCTGGGCAAGGGCATAGCCCGCCGGCACCGCAACCAGCGCGGTGGCGAGGGACAGGGCGACAGGCGCGAGGATGCGCTTCATGCAATCATCTCCGGGTTGTTCGGAAAAGGGGGCATAGGAGGTGGGGCTTGAACCCGCTGTGAACCTTGCTGTTCCATCGCAGGGAAAGGATCGATCGGAAAGACCAGACGGGGGAGAGCGGCCGTGAAATGGCTGGCTCGATCCCCCGTGCTCCCGCCTCGCCATGCCGGTCTTACCGGCGGCACCGCTCCAATTATGTTTATCGGCGCGGCAGCAGCGACGCCTGCCTAGACCGATTCGCGGACAAAAAAAAGGCTGATCCGAAGATCAGCCTGAAAAGTTTTTAGGAGAGGATGCCTGAAAGGCCTGTTCCTAATGTCCCAAAGCCCCTGTCACGACAAATGCGAAGGCAGCAAGCATGGTTGCACGGAACGCAATCGCTCAAGGAAAACAGGCATTTCGTAGCGTCAGAGCGGATTGCCATTCTCATCGCGCAGCACTTCGCGGCGGCCGACATGGTTGGGCGGGCCGACCAGCCCTTCCTCCTCCATCCGTTCGATCAGGCGTGCGGCGCTGTTATAGCCGACTCGCAGCTGGCGCTGCAGCCAGCTGGTCGAGGCCTTCTGATTCTCGAACACCAGCTGGCAGGCCTTACGGAACAGCTGCGCGTCCGGGCTGTCATCGCCCAGGTCCACGCCGTCGAGCGCGAAGCTGCCTTCTTCCGGCTCTTCCGTGACCGCCTGGATATAATCGGGCGCGCCCTGCGCGCGCCAATGGTCGGCAACCACGCGCACTTCATCGTCCGAAACAAAGGGACCATGGACGCGCATCAGGCCCTTGCCGCCATGCATGTAGAGCATGTCGCCCTTGCCCAGCAGCTGTTCGGCACCCTGTTCGCCCAGGATGGTGCGGCTGTCGATCTTGCTGGTCACGAAGAAGCTGATGCGGGTCGGCAGGTTTGCCTTGATGACGCCGGTGATGACGTCGACCGAGGGACGCTGGGTCGCGAGGATCAGGTGGATGCCGGCGGCGCGCGCCTTCTGCGCCAGACGCTGGATCAGGAATTCGACTTCCTTGCCCGCCGTCATCATGAGGTCGGCCAGCTCGTCGACCACCACCACGATCTGCGGCAGCGGCTGGAAATCGAGCTGTTCTTCCTCATAGATCGGCTTGCCGCTCTCGGGGTCATAGCCGGTCTGGACGCGGCGGCCGAGCGGCTTGCCCTTGGCCTTGGCGGCGCGAACCTTCTCGTTGTAGTTGGCGAGGTTGCGGACCGAGATCGACGCCATCATGCGATAGCGATCCTCCATCTGCTCGACCGCCCATTTGAGCGCGCGGATCGCCTTGCTCGGTTCGGTCACGACCGGGGCAAGCAGATGCGGGATGTCGTCATAGGTCGACAGTTCCAGCATCTTGGGATCGATCATGATCAGGCGCAGCTGGTCCGGCGTCATGCGGTAGAGCAGCGACAGGATCATGGCGTTGAGGCCGACCGACTTACCCGAGCCGGTGGTGCCTGCGATCAGCAGATGCGGCATCGGCGCCAGATCGGCGATGATCGGCTCGCCCGAGATATTCTTGCCCAGGATGATCGGCAGGGTTGCTTCCGCACCGAATTGCTCGCTGGTGATCAGTTCGCGGAAGGACACGCCCTCACGATTGGTATTGGGCAGTTCGATGCCGATGACGGTGCGGCCGGGAATGGTCGCGACGCGTGCCGACAGCGCCGACATGTTGCGCGCGATATCGTCGGCCAGCGCGATCACGCGGCTCGCCTTGATGCCAGGTGCCGGCTCCAGCTCATACATGGTGACGACGGGGCCGGGGCGGACCTCGACGATATTGCCCTTCACATGGAAGTCGTCGAGCACGCTCTCCAGCAGGCGGGCGTTGCGTTCCAGCGCCGCCTTGTCGATCTTCTGCCCCTGATTGGCGGGAATCGGATTGAGCAGGTCGGCCGGCGGCAGCGAGCTGTGGCCGAACAGATCATCCTGCGACACCGGCGCGGTCGAGCGCTGCACCGGGGCGGGCTTGGGTGCCTGGATGGTGATTGGCGGCTTGGGCTCGTTCGACACCTGCTTGCGCGGCGCGATCACCCGCTCGACCGGACCGTCATCATCCTCGTCCAGATCGGCAGCTCCCCCCTGTCCCGCAAAGGCGAGCGAGGGGCGCGGCAGGCTGAGCCGGGGCAGGGTCGGACGGCGGATGGTGAAGATCGGCTTTTCCAGCGCCAGGCTGCGATACCAGACGAAGAGGCCTGCCAGCATGGCCACGACCACCAATATGCCGATGATCCAGCCCTGCGCGGCCGGCGCCTGGGCGGTCAGGCTCATCACCCCCTTGGCGGTGACAAGGCCGATCATGCCGCCCCAGCCGGAGGGCAGGCCTACCAGCGGATCGGGCTGGAACAGGGCCAGCGCGATGCCGATCAGGATGATGCCGACCAGGCATTTGCCGAACTGCGCCTTCCACCCGATCATCTCATGATCGCCCCACAGGCGACGGGCGGTAATCCCCATCAGCGGCAGCAGCAGCGCGATCGGCACGCCGAACAGCAGCAGCAGCATGTCGGCCACCATGGCGCCGGGCGCGCGCATGATGTTGGCGACATGATCGCCCGCCACCGTGCTCATCGACGGGTCGCTGGGCTGATAGCTCAGCAGCGCCAGCGCCAGGAACAGGGTCGCCAGAAACAGCGAGATCGCTCCGATCAGCGCGCCGCTGCGCACGATGCTGCGCTTGAGCATTTCGCGCCATTCCGGCGCGCGCTTGGCTCCGCGGCTGACAGCCATGGTCAAATGTCCCCCAAATGTTCCGTTCCGGCACAATGCGCCGAGCCAGGAGTCCCCGTCAAGCCTGCGGCCCCTCGGCTCGTCCCGCCCCATCCGCAACATTGCGTATGTCGCGGGCCTGGGGCGCAGGCGCAAAATAGGCGGCGAAAGGAGATATCGCCATGTTCGCCTCTTTCTATCCCGCCTTTGTCGTGATTGCCCTGAGCAGCTTTGCGATCGTGCTGCTGGGCGTCAGCCTGCAGGATGCGATGCGAGGGCGCTGAGCGCGTCGCCATCGACGCGCTGCACGGTCCATTCGTCCATCGGCCGGGCGCCGAGCGCCCGGTAGAAGGCGATGGCCGGCGCGTTCCAGTCGAGCACCGACCATTCGAGCCGAGCGCAGTCGCGCGCGATCGCCAATCGGGCGAGACGGGCGAGCAGCGCCTTGCCTGCGCCGAGGCCCCGCGCTTCAGGCAGGACGAACAGATCCTCCAGATAGAGGCCCGGACGCCCTTCGAAGGTCGAGAAATTGTGGAAGAAGAGGGCAAAGCCGATCGGCGCGCCATCATGCTCGGCGATCAGCACCTCCGCCATTGGCCGGGGTCCGAACAGATAGCGGGCCAGCGTCTCGCGGTCGGCCTTCACTTCATGGGCCAGCTTCTCATAGTCGGCGAGCGCCAAGATGAAATTCCGGATGGTATCGATATCCGTCGATTGCGCGTCCCTGATGATGACCTTGCTCATGCCGCTCCTGCTTCCACATGGGCGATATCCGCCTGTTTCGTGCGCGCGGCGATAAGGCAGCCGGCGACGATCAACAAGGCACCGGCAAGAGTGGTGAGCGTCAGTTGCTCGCCAAAGGCGAGCCAGCCGAAGATCGCGGCCCAGACGAAGGCGGTATATTCGACCGGGATCAGCCGCTGGGCCTCCGCACGCGCATAGGCCCAGGCGAGCGCGGCGAGGGAGGTGAAGGCCAGGATTGCAGCCAGCAGCACCAGCGGTAGCGCCGATCCGGTCGGCACGATCGCCCAGGCCGGCGCGCCGACCGCGAACACGCCCAGCATGACGAGATGCTGGAAGAAGGCGACCTCGATCGGCGTGGCAAGCTGCGCCTGCTGGCGCTGGAGGATCAGGTTCCAGGCGAAGAGCATCGCCGAGAGCAGCACCGCGCCGGCGCCCATCAGCGCGTCGCCATCATAGTCGCCGCGCATCCGCCCCGACAGGATGACGCCCACCCCGACCAGGCCGAGCAGCGAGGCGCCGATCGCCTGCCGCCCGATCCGTTCCTTGAGCAGCAGCGCCGCGAGATAGAGCGCGATCAGCGGAGCGATGAAGGAGAGGGCGATGGCTTCGGCCAGTGGCAGGCGCATGATCGCCCAGAAGAAGAAACTGGCCATCAGCGCCACGACAACGCCGCGCAGCAGATGCAGGCGCAGCACGGAGCGGTTGGGCCAGCGCTGGCGGGTGGCGAACATCAGGACCAGCCCGAGCAGGCTGCCGGTGATCGCGCGCCAGAGCAGCGCATTATAAAGGCCGATCGAGAGGCTAAGCCCCTTCATCGCCGCATCCATCACCGAAAAAAGCGCGACGCCAAGGCAGCAGATGAGGAAGGGCAACAGCACGGACGGGCTGCGGGGAGAGGAAAGCGGACGATCCATCGACGGGTGAAGGGATCAGTCGCGACCGGGGCCGACGATCCTGCCGATATGCAATTCGTCGATATGAAGCCGGGTGATCCGCGCCTTGCCGATGCGCAGTCGACCAATGGCCAGGGCGCCGACCGCTATTGCGCCCAATGCGACCGCGCCCAGGGCCAATGCCCCAAGAACGGACGCGCCGACCGCCTGCGCACCCGTGGCGCTTGCGCCATGGACGATGGCGGACCGGTCGGCGCTGTCCGTCATTCGGCTGCCTGGACCTGTCCCGCGTCAATTGCCGCCGCTTCGATCTCGGCCGCCTTGGCCTCGACCAGCCTGACGATATGGTCGACCATGTCGGCGTCCTGGATCGTGTGATCGGTGACGCCCGACAGATAGACCATATGCTTGCCGTTGCCGCCGCCGGTCAGGCCGATATCGGTCTCGCGCGCTTCGCCCGGACCGTTGACGACGCAGCCCAGCACCGAGAGCGAGAGCGGCGTGTTGATATGCTGCAGCCGTTCCTCCAGCGCCTGGACGGTGCGGATCACATCGAAGCCCTGCCGCGCGCAGCTGGGGCAGGAGATGACCTTGACGCCGCGGGTGCGGATGCCGAGCGTCTTGAGCATCTCATAGCCGACCCGCACTTCCTCTTCCGGTTCGGCCGAGAGCGATACGCGGATCGTGTCGCCAATGCCGGCCCAAAGCAGGTTGCCGATGCCGATCGCGCTCTTGACCGTGCCGCCGATCAGGCCGCCGGCTTCGGTGATGCCAAGGTGCAGCGGGCAGTCAACCGCGTCGGCCAGCTGCATATAGGCCGCGACCGCCAGGAACACGTCGCTCGCCTTCACCGCGACCTTATATTCGTGGAAATCCTGGTCCTGCAGCAGCTTGATATGGTCGAGTGCGCTTTCGACCAGCGCTTCCGGGCAGGGCTCGCCATATTTTTCGAGCAGGTCGCGTTCCAGGCTGCCGGCGTTGACGCCGATGCGGATCGAGCAATTATTGGCCTTGGCGGCGTCCACCACTTCCTTCACCCGCGCGGCCGAACCGATATTGCCCGGATTGATGCGCAGGCAGGCAGCACCGGCATCGGCGGCTTCCAGCGCACGCTTATAGTGGAAATGGATGTCGGCAACGATCGGCACACGCGCGGCGCGGACGATCTGTTTGAGCGCCGCGGTCGATTCCTCATCGGGGCAGGACACGCGGATGATGTCGACGCCGGCATCCTCGCAGCGACGGATCTGATCGATCGTCGCCTTGACGTCATGGGTCAGCGTGTTGGTCATGGTCTGCACCGTGACCGGCGCGCCGCCACCTACGGGGACATTGCCGACCATGATCTGCCGCGACTGCCGTCGGGCGATGTCGCGCCATGGGCGCAGGCCGGGATTATGTTCGGACATGAAAAGGGGCTCCAGATCTCTGGAGCCCCCTATAAGCATTAAAGCGGCTTTTTAGAAGCGCGCGGTCAGCGATGCGGCAACCTGGTCCGCATTGCCGCTGGTCTGTGCCAGGGTCGTGGCGGTGACGGTGGCCGGCGACGGGTAATAGCTGTCGGGGCGGATGATGTTCGCCTTTTCCACCCAGGTATGGGCGTAGGCGACGTTCAGCGCGAAGGCCGGCGAGATATTCCAGGTCGCGCCGCCCGTCAGCCACACGCGATCGCCATCGGGCACGCGGGTGGTCAGATGCTGCGGATTGGTCGGCGAACGGTCGAACATGGTGCCCGCGCGCAGCGTGAAGGCGGGGCTGAAATCATATTCGCCGCCCAGGCTGACGCTGTAGCTGTCCTTGTAATCCAGTTCCTTGTTGGTGGTGCCGGTGGCCGAGGTGACCGCGATCCCCTTGAAGCTGGACCAGCCATACCATTTGCCGGTGATCATCGCGCGCAGGTTCGGCGTCAGTTTGTGCATGAAAGACACGGTGACGATATCGGGCAGGTCCAGCGGTGCCGAGGCATCGAACTCGCCATTGGCGGCGCTGAGCGGCGTCACCAGGCCGGAAATGGTCTGGGTGCCCTTGAGCTTGTGGTTGATGCCCGACCGATAGTGGACGCCGACATTGGTGGTGCCGTTGGTGTAGAACAGGCCGGCGTTCCAGCCGACGGTCCAGTCATCGCCCTTCAGCTTGGTGAAGCCGTCGGTGGTGACCAGCGGCGACACCTGCGGCAGCGCGTTGGTCAGGTTCGCCTTCACATATTGCACGTCGACGCCGCCGCCGATCGAGAAATTGTCGTTCAGCTTGAACGCGGCCGACGGCTGGATGTTGTAGGTCTTGAGGTCGGTGTAGATCGAGTCATAGCGACCGAAGAAACCGTCATCATATTCCAGCTTCAGGCCGAAGGGCGCATTGACGCCGAGGCCCAGCCAAAGCCGGTCGGTGACCTGCGCCGAGGCGTAGAAATTGGGGACCGGAATGACGCTTTCGAACGGCTGGCCACCGTCATTGCCGGTCACCGGCACGCGGGCGGTCGAACCGGGGACCGAGCGATAGCTGCCACGATTGGTCTGGTGGGCGGAAGCCATCAGGGCGTTGACGCCGGCCGAAACCTGGACGCCCGACAGCTGGGTCATGGCGGCAGGGTTGAAATAGATGGTCGAAGGATCGTCACCTGCAGCGGCGCCGCCAGCCATGGCGCGGCCGGTTTCCACCGGCGACTGTTCCTGAAGATAGAAGCCACCGGCCAGCGCCGGCATCGGTGCGACAATCGCGCCGGTCAGCAGGATGGTGGGAAGAATGCGACGGCGAAGGGACATGGCGTTTCCTCTGCTAAAAACTCATTTGGCCATTTGGTGCGGGCGCTTAAACGCCTCATGCGACTTATGGAACCATGCGCATAACAGCTATCCCGACGATTTCTACAGGCGCCAATGACGGATTTCCGCGATTTTTCGTTCAATTGCCCGGATTTCGGCCGGCTGGACGCTACGGCAAGTGCCGCCCTGTTGCGTCAACGTCACAGGTCAAAAAAAAAGCCGCCCCGAGGGACGGCTATGAAGTTTTAGGAGAGGATGCCTGAAAGGCGAGTTCCTTTTGCGGCCAGACGGCGTTCGTCGCAAATGCGAAACATGATGGCGCGATTGCGTTTCATGCAACCGGTGTCACAAGACCATGTTTCCCTAAGGGAAATTCCGCATGAAATAATGATAGCGATATCAATTTTGCGCGCTGCGTCAGGCTATTTCGCCGCTTGCAATCGCTGATCGACGCCCGAATCACGCAAATGGGATTCGATTTCGGCCAGCAGACGCGCCAATCCTGCGGCATCCGACGCCTCCGCCCGCGCGGTCAGCGCATTCTGGGTGTTGGACGCGCGCAGCAGCCACCAGCCATCGACAGTGCGGACGCGGGCACCATCGATCGACTCCACGATTGCGCCGGATGCAATCAGGCGGTCGCGCAGGTCTTCGATGATCGCAAACTTGCGGTCTTCCGGCACGGCGATGCGGATTTCCGGCGTGTTGACCATTTCGGCCATGTCGCCGCGCAGGTCGGTGATGGTGCGGCGCAACCGGGCCGCGGCGCGGATCAGGCGAACGGCGGCATAGAGTCCATCATCAAAACCGTAGAAATCGTCGGCGAACATGATGTGGCCGGTCATCTCGCCACCCAGCGGACTGCCAATCTGCTTCATTTTGGACTTGATATGGCTGTGCCCGGTCTTCCACAGCACCGGTTCACCGCCCAGCCGCTCAACCTCGTCGAACAGGGCCTGGCTGGCCTTCACATCCGCGACGATCGGGGCGCCGGGACGATCCTTCAGCACCACCTGCGCGAACAAGCCGAGCAGCTGGTCGCCCCAGATGATCCGACCGAGGCCGTCGACCACGCCGATCCGGTCGCCATCGCCATCGAAAGCCACGCCGAAATCGAGCTTCCTGGAGAGGACAAGGGAACGAAGATCGGCCAGATTCGCTTCTTCGGTGGGATCAGGATGATGGTTGGGAAAATTGCCGTCTACATTGGTGAAGAGCAGATGATGCTCACCCGGCAGGAGTTGCACCAGCTTCTCCACGACCGGTCCTGCGGCGCCATTTCCCGCGTCCCAGCCGATCCGCCAGGCGGCGCCGTCGAAATCGCGCACCAGCCGTTCGACATAGGTCGGCATGATATCGACATCGCGCACCCGGCCTTCGCCCGCCAGCCAGTCGCCGGCCGCCGCCATGGCGCCGAGCTGCTGGATCGCCTCGCCATGAAAGGGCGCATGATCCAGGACCAGCTTGAAACCATTCTGATCTGCGGGATTATGGCTGCCGGTCACCTGGATGGCGCCCGCCACGTCCAGTTCGGCCTCCGCATAATAGAGCATGGGCGTGGGACCGAGACCGACACGCAGCACATCGACACCACTGTCGGTGAGGCCGCGCACCAGCGCGCCCTCCAGCATGGACGAACTCAGCCGCCCGTCATAGCCGACCGCGACCGCTGATCCGCCGGCGCGCCGGACCCAGGTCGCGAAGCTGCGCCCCAGCGCATAGCCGTCCGCTTCCCCGAGCATCGGGCCGACAACGCCACGCATGTCATATTCGCGCAGCAGGGTCGGGTGGAAGCGATGGGCCATATAGTCCTTTCTGGGGCAATCAGCCGGCGGACGGACGATCCCGCTCGGCAAGGTCGGCCAGCAACAGGTCGCGCGCGGCATTGATCTGGGCAGCCAGCGCTTCGGTTCCACCCTTGTCGGGATGGACCGAGGCGATGAGGCGGCGATGTGCGGCGCGGATGTCGGTTGCGCGGGCATCCGCCGACAGACCGAGCAGGGCGCGGGCGCCCTCCACGTCGGCCCTGTCAGTCTGCACCGGCGGCGCAGCCTTGCGCTTGGCGCGGTTAGCCCCCTTCTTCGCCTTGCCCTGCGACGCGAAGAAAAGGGCCGCGCCCAGCAGGATCGGCGCGCCGAGCGCCGGCTTGCCCTTGGCCGCCAGCACTGCGCCGACCAGCGCCGCCCCCAATGCCATGCCATCCTTGGTCGACATGCGCTGCAATCTCCCGGTCCAGATGAGCCAGCCCGCCAGGCCGATCAGCACCAGCGCGATCAGCACCATCAGGCAGCGCCGAGCATGTCCACGGACGCGGCATGATCGCCGGTCGGCAAGGCCAATCCGGCCACCATCTCGCGCAGTTCCTGGCGTGCGGCGATATGGCTGATGCCCAGGTCGCCCAGATGTCCCTTGTCGAGCAGGGTCAGGCCCGAGGGAAAGAGTTCGCGGAAGATGACGCGTTCCGACAATCCGGGAATGACGCGGAAGCCGACCCGGCGCGACAATTCCATCAGCGCATCGCCGACGCGCTTCTTGTTGCGGGCGTCATGATGCTGGACACGGTTGCGCAGCACCACCCAGTCGATCGACACGCCATCGGCCTTGGCGCGGGACTTGCGCGCTTCGAAGATGAGTTCGGAATAGAAGGACAGGCGGCGCACCCGGAAGGTTTCGGCATCGACCTGGCCGATCAGGTCGAAATCGACGAAACTGTCGTTCATCGGCGTGACCAGCGTGTTGGCGCGGGCCGCCATATGCCGGGCGAAATCATCGTCGCGACCGGGCGTGTCGACGATCAGGAAATCCTTGCCCTCGGCAACCGCGGCCGCCTGTTCGTCGAGCGCGGCGACATTGTCGCCCTGAAACACCGCAAAGTCGGGCGCCGACAGGTCGATGCCGCGGCGGCGCGCGGTTTCGGCGCGGTTTTCCATATAGCGGGTGACGGTGCGCTGGCGCGGGTCGAGATCGATCAGGCCGACGCTATGGCCGAGCGCGGTCAGCGCGATCGCCGTGTGGACGGCGGTCGTCGACTTGCCGGTTCCGCCCTTTTCATTGGCGAAGACGATGAGGTGCGTTTGCGCGTTCGCCATCGGACCTTGATAACCCCGTGTTTGTCGCTCTAGATTCTTGACGGTCCCGTGGCGCGAAGCCTAGCAGGACGCCCCTGTGTCCCTGCCCTTATCGGAGCCCCTCGTCCCGTGCAAATTCTCCGTGACCTTCCCGCCCTGCGTGCCGCCGTTGCCGCGCTGAAGTCCGACGGAAAGACGCTGGCGCTGGTTCCCACCATGGGGGCGCTGCATGACGGGCATATGGCGCTGGTGGAGGAAGCGCGCCGCCATGGCCGGCACGTCGTTGTGTCGATCTTCGTCAATCCGCGCCAGTTCGGCCCGAACGAGGATCTGGACGCCTATCCCCGGCGCGAGGCGAAGGACGCGCAGCTGCTGCAGGCGGCCGGCGTCGACATATTGTGGGCGCCAAGCGTGGAAGTCATGTATCCGGCCGGCTATGCCACCAATATCCGAGTGTCGGGGGTGAGCGAAGGGCTGGATGGCGCGGCGCGGCCGGGCCATTTCGACGGCGTCGCCACGGTCGTCACCAAGCTGTTCAACCAGGTCGCGCCCGATGTCGCGATCTTTGGCGAGAAGGATTATCAGCAGCTCGCCGTGATCCGCCGCATGGTCGCCGACACCAATCTGGACATCGAGATCATCGGCATGCCGACCCAGCGGGCCGAGGATGGTTTGGCTCTGTCGTCGCGCAACGCCTATCTCAGCGAACAGGAGCGCAAGGATGCGCTGGCGCTGCCGCGCGCGCTGGGTGAGGCGAAGCGGCAGATCGAGAAGGGCGAGCCGGTCGAGGCGGCACTGGCCAAGGCAATCGCCACGCTGGCGACCCATGGTTTCGACCCGATCGACTATGTGACCCTGTGCGACGCAGACAGCCTGGAGCCGATCGCGACGCTCGACCGTCCGGCACGGCTGCTGGGCGCGGCGAAGCTGGGCAAGACCCGGCTGATCGACAATATCGCGGTCGATCCGGCCTAAGCCGAAAGTCCGCGCTTGAGAAGGACAGCGGCAAGGACGAACAGGCCGACCACCGCCCAGCCCTCCCAGGTGCGGGGACCATAGCCCCAGCCGATACGCTTTGGGCCGAACCAGATGCGCGGGTCATTCATGGGCGCCTTCCGCTTAACTTCGCACATTTCCCGCACATTTTGACATTATGTTGCGCGGGGGCGATCCTATTCGCCTGTCACCCGATCGGCGACACTCCCGCTATAGCATGGTCATGGCGGCGTAGGACAGCAGCCGGAGGGACCGGGGCGAAGGCCCCGATCCCCCCTGTCGATCAAAGTGCGCCAGCGGCCGGAGAAGCGGTGCCGGCTTCGACCGGAGCCGGGGTCGCGGCGATCGGCGCGGGCGTCGCCGCCGCGCTGTCGACCGAGAAGGCCAGATCCTCGTCCAGGAAGGCGGGGATGATCGAGCCCGACGGGATGTTGGCGCTGGTGCCGGTGGTGAAGAAGCCGGCGACCGGGATCAGCGCGATCGCACCGACGACGCCGGCGGTGCCGGTCACGCCCTTGTCATTGAAGGTGCCGGTCAAGCGCACCTGCCGGCCCCCCAGCCGGACATAGAGCACGCGGCCCTCGATGAAGCCGGACTTGCCCCACATGCCCTTGTTCCGCACGCTGGTGATTTCCGCGATGCCGGGCGTGCCCGCAGGGATCACCACATTATTGCCGACCATCACGGCTTCGGCAGTCTCGATATTGACGCGATCGCCGACCTTCACCGCCTTCTTCTTGGTGGTGAGTTCCACCAGCGTGCGAACGGGCACCTTGGCACCGGCGCGCAGGACATTGCCATCGACGGCAGGCGCGATGGTGACGGCAGGCTGCTGCGCAGCCGCCATCGGCGCGGCCAACGCGGCCGCGCAGAAAAACAGACGAATCATGATACCCCCACAGAAAGTCCGCAGGATGCGGACCGGCGGAGGCAAAGCATAGTCCGAAGACTTGCGCCAGAGGCCAAGTAAAGCGCCCGATCTTTTCGGACGCTTTACGCTACGACCGTCAGAAGGGGCGGACGATCACCATGATGACGATCACCGCCGCGGCGATGCCGGGCACTTCGTTCAGCATGCGCAACTGCTTGTCGGCAAGGCTGCGCTGACCGCGTGCGAGCTTCTTTGCATAGCTGGCGGTCCAGCCATGATAGCCCGACAGCGCCAGGACGAAGAGCAGCTTCAGGTGGAACCAGCCGAAATGCCAGGCGCCGATTTCCACCATCAGCATCAGGCCGAAGACCCAGGTGAGGATCAGCGACGGGTTGAGGATGATCTTGAGCAGGCGCGTCTCACGCTCGATCCAGCGCTGGTCTTCCGCCGAGCCCGGCACGGTTTCCTGATGATAGACGAAGAAGCGCGGCATCATGAACAGCCCCGCCATCAGGAAGATGACGAAGATGACATGGGCGGCCTTCACCCACAGATAGGCAGCGCCGAGATAGGGCATCAGCGTGTCTCCGTTCCGCGCACATAGGCGATCAGCGCCTCGACATGGGCGATCGGCGTATCGGGCAATATGCCATGGCCCAGATTGAAGATATGGGGCCGGCCGGCAAAGGCGGCGCGCAAGTTATCCACAGCCTGTTCCACCGCCTGACCGCCGGCAATCAGCGCCAGCGGATCGAGATTGCCCTGCACCGGAAGCCCGGCGGGCAGCGCCTGGTTGGCCCAATGCGGGTCGACTGTTTCATCCACACCCACCGCATCGACGCCGGTGCCGATCGCATAGGCCGGCAATTTCGCGCCGGCGCCCTTGGGAAAGCCGATCACCGGAATGTCGGGATGGAGCGCCTTCAATTTGCGGACGATCGCGGCATTGGGCTCTATCACCCAGCGTTCGAACTGGAGCGGGGCAAGGCTGCCGGCCCAGCTGTCGAACAATTGCACCGCTTCCACGCCGGCTTCGATCTGGCCGGAGAGATAGATGACGGTTGCGTCGACGATGGCGTCGATCAGCGCGGCGAAGCGATCGGGCTGTTGATAAGCCATGCGACGCGCAGCGCCCTGGTCCTTGCTGCCCTGTCCCGCGACCATATAGGTGGCGATCGTCCAGGGACTGCCTGCAAAGCCCAGGAAGGTCACCGACGGGTCCAGCGCGGCCTTCACCTGCCGCACCGTTTCATACACAGCCTCATAGCGGCTGAAATCGGGTTTCAGCGACGACAGGTCGGTCTCCGCCAGGATCGGGGCGAGACGCGGGCCTTCGCCGGCCTCGAACCAGAGATCCTGTCCCATTGCATAGGGGACGATCAATATGTCGGAAAAGAGGATGGCGCCGTCAAAGCCGAAGCGGCGCAGCGGCTGGAGCGTGACCTCTGCCGCGGCGGCGCTGTCATAGACCAGTTCGAGGAAGCCGCCTTTGTCGGCCCGGAGTGCGCGATATTCCGGCAGATAGCGGCCGGCCTGGCGCATGAGCCACATCGGCGGGACGGGCGGCACCGCGCCGCGCAATACGGAAAGGAGCGGCTTGGCGCTGACTGCGCCGGCGTGAGCGTCGGGACCCGTCATGAACTCTCTACTTTATAAAGATATTTAAAAAGGAATGTTGAGGTTGTTGGGCTGTTGGTTCGGGGGTTTATGCGCTGTCCCCGCTTTTGCCAACAGCTTGACTCCCGGAGTCACGCGATTCCGCGGCGAGTCATCTGAATCATCCCCATTACCCACAGGCTGTGGATAAGATTCCGGCCCTGTTGAGAGGCTGTGGATAAGATTCCGCTTTCTGGGGACGAAATGGGGCGGCAAAGTTATCCACAACTCTATCCCTTGCTTTATCCACAGGGGACTCACAGAGATATGCCTGTGTCACGTATCCATCTTCACCTGCTTTCGGACTCCACCGGCGAGACGCTGGAGAATATCGCCAAGGCGGCGATCGGCCTGTTCGAAAATGTCGAGGCGATCCGCCATTTCTGGCCGATGGTCCGATCCGAAGTGCATCTCGACCGGATCATGGAGGAGATATCCGCCCATCCCGGCCTGGTGCTGTTCACGCTCACCAACCATGTGCTGCGGCGACGGCTGGAAACGCGCTGCCGCGCGCTCGGTCTGCCCCATGTCGCCGCGCTGGACAGCGTGGCCGATGCCCTGTCCAACATATTGGGGCAGGAAACCCGGACCCGGCCGGGCCGCAAGCATATCCTCGACGAAGCCTATTTCGCCCGGATCGAGGCGATCCAGTTCACCATCGCCCATGATGATGGCGTGGGGCATGAAAATTGGGAGGAGGCCGATATCGTCCTGGCGGGCGTGTCGCGCGCGTCGAAGACGCCGACCTCCATCTATCTTGCCAATCGCGGCTACAAGACCGCCAATATCCCGCTGGTGCCGGAATCGCCGCCGCCGCGCAGCCTTTATGGTCTGAAGCATCCGATGGTGGTGGGCCTGACCATCAGTCCCGAGCGGCTGATCCAGATCAGGCGCAACCGGTTGCTGTCGCTCAACCAGGCGCCAGAGACCGCCTATGTGGATAGCGACAAGGTGCAGGAGGAACTGGCCTTTGCCCGGCGCATGTTCGCCGACAATGGCTGGCCGGTGATCGACATGACCCGCCGGTCGATCGAGGAAGCGGCCGCCGCCATCATCAACCTGTTCAACGACCGCGAACTGGCGGAAGGAAATGAAGCATGATCGTCCTAGCCTCGCAGAGCGCCAGCCGGCGCGCCATGCTGAGCGCGGCCGGTGTGCCGTTCGAGGCGCTGTCGCCCGGTGTGGATGAAGAGGCCGCCAAGGAAGCGCTGCGCGCCGATGGCCATGACGGTCGCGCGCTGGCCGATGCACTGGCGGAGCTGAAGGCGCTCAAGGTGTCGCGCCGCGTGCCGGGCGCGCTGGTGCTGGGCTGCGACCAGACCCTGACTCTCGACGACGGGACGATGATCGACAAGGCGATCGACAAGGCGGATGCTGCGCGCATCCTGCGCCTGCTGTCGGGGCGGGTGCATCATCTCCACAGTGCGGCGGTGATCGTGCTCAACAATGAACCGATCTGGCGCCATGTCGAACGGGTAAGGATGACGGTGCGGACCCTGTCCGACGGATTCATTGACTCCTATCTGGAGGACGACTGGGACGAATGCCAATGGTGCGTCGGCTGCTACCGGATCGAGGGGCCGGGCGCGCAACTGTTCGCCAAGGTGGAAGGCAGCCAGTTCGGCATCCAGGGCCTGCCGCTGCTGCCGCTGCTTGACTTCCTGCGCATAAGGGGCGTTCTGGCGTCATGACCGACAAGCTTCCCTATGCCCCCCTCCCTTATGCAGAGGTGATCGGCGATCCGATCGACCACAGCAAATCGCCCCTTATCCACAATTTCTGGCCGCAGGCGCTGGATATCGAGGCGGAGTATAAGAAGACCCATGTGACGCCCGAGGGGCTGTCCGCCTATTTCCTGCAGCGTCGGGCCGATCCCGACTGGCTGGGCTGCAATGTCACCATTCCCCACAAGATCGCGGTGATGGACTATACTGATGATCCGGGTGGAGTGCGCGACCGGATCGGTGCGATGAACACCATCGCCAGCGAGACCGGCGGGCCGCTGATCGGCACCAACACCGATGCCGGCGGGTTCCTGCAGCCGCTGCTGCGCGACAAGTGGAAGGGGCGCCATGCGGTGCTGATCGGCGCGGGCGGCGCGGCGCGGGCGATCCTGTTCGCGCTCACCAGCCTGGGCGTCCCGGAGATCACGATCATGGCGCGCGATCCGGCCAAGGGACAGGCGCTGCTCGACCGGGCCGGGGTGAAGGGCAAGGTGATCGGCATGACGGATGCGCTGCCGGCCGCCGACCTGCTGGTCAACAGCACGTCGCTGGGCATGGTCGGCCAGCCGCCGCTGGATCTGGACCTGTCGCCGCTGCCGGCGAGCGCGACCGTCTATGACATCGTCTATGCGCCGCTGGAGACGGGCTTGCTGAAGGCGGCGCGCGACCGGGGCCTCAAGACGCTGGACGGGCTGGAAATGCTGATCGGCCAGGCGGCGCTGGCATTCGACATCTTCTTCGATGCGGAGGCACCGCGCGAACTGGACGCGGAACTGCGCGCGCTGCTGCTGGCGGCGGACTGAACGGCGACGGGGTGAAGATCTACGGCCTCACCGGCTCGATCGGCATGGGCAAGTCGGCGGTTGCGGCGATGTTTCGCCGCGAGGGCGTGCCCGTATTCGATGCCGATGCCGAGGTGCATCGGCTGCAGGGGCCGGGCGGCCGGCTGATCCCGGCGATCGAGGCGCGCTTTCCCGGTACCACCGGGCCGCAGGGCGTCGACCGGGCCAAGCTGGGCGCGGCGGTGTTCGGCCACCCCGCCGAATTGAAGGCGCTGGAGGCGATCGTCCATCCCGCCGTGGGCGAGTCGCGCCGGCGATTCCTCAAACGCCATCGGTCGCGCCAATTCGTGATCCTGGACGTGCCCCTGCTGTTTGAGACGGGCGGCCACCGGCGCATGGCGGGCATCATCGTCGTCAGTGCGCCCGCCTGGAAACAGCGGCGGCGGGTGCTGGCCCGGCCGGGCATGACGGTGGCAAAATTTCGTAGAATCCTGCACTTGCAGCTGCCCGATGCTGAAAAGCGGCTAAGGGCAGACTATATCATCAACACGGGCACGACATTTGCCGCAACCCGAGCACAGGTCAGGCGTCTGGTCGCTTGCCTTGGCGCCCGGACAGGCAGATAAGTAGAGTCATAGAGAGTCGGTTCAAAAGGGCGATGCGCGAGATCATTTTCGACACCGAAACGACGGGATTTGATCCGGCATCCGGCGATCGGCTGGTCGAAATCGGGTGCATAGAGCTTATCAATCGCGTGCCGACCGGCCGCACCTTCCATGCCTATTATAATCCACAGCGCGACATGCCCTCCGCCGCCGAGGCGGTGCATGGCCTGTCGAGCCAGTTCCTGTCGGACAAGCCGCTGTTCCGCGAGGGCGTGGCCGAGCTGATGGATTTCCTGGAGGACAGCCCGCTGGTGGCGCACAATGCGCGCTTCGACTTCGGATTCCTCAATCACGAATTGAAGCTGTGCGCGCGCGACGCCGTGTCGATGGACCGGATGATCGACACGGTCGCGATTGCCCGCACCCTGCACCCCGGCGCCAAGCACAGCCTGGACGCGCTCTGCACCCGGTACGGCATCGACCGCAGCCACCGCGTCAAGCATGGCGCGCTGCTCGACGCCGAACTGCTGGCGCAGCTCTATGTCGAATTGACCGGCGGCCGTCAGATCGGCCTGGGTCTTGCACAGGAGGAAGAGAAAGAGATCGTCAGGGTGGAACTGACGGAAACCGCCGTTGTTCGCCCTGTTCGTCCCGCGCGCGTCTTCACGGCGAGCGCGGAGGAGCTGGAGAGGCATGCCGCTTTCGTCGCGAAGCTGGATAAGCCGCTCTGGCTCGAGGAGGCGCCGCCGGCCTGAACCTGCCGGCGTTTGCCACGTGCCAACCGGGCCGCTGATCCGGCGTCCCGGCAAGAATAAGGAGAAGGCATATGGATATCCGTGTTTCCGGGCATCAGGTCGAGACGGGCGAGGCGCTCAAGCAGCACGTCAGCGACCGGCTGGAAGCGATAGCCGAGAAATATTTCTCCCGCACGATTTCCGCCCAGGTGACCTTCCGACCGGCCCCGCATGGCGCCTTCCATTGTGATATCGTCTGCCATGTGATGACCGGCCTGATCCTGAAGGGCGCCGGCGAGGCGCAGGAGGCGCATCCCGCCTTCGACCAGGCATCGGACCGGATCGAGAAGCAGCTGCGCCGCTATATGCGCCGCCTGAAGGACCGCAGCATCCAGGCCGCCGCTGCCGAGGCGCAGCGCGCCAATGGCTATAGCGTCGATGATATCGACGGCGCGGGTTACACCATCTTCGCCGGTGCCGCCGACGAGGAGGCCGAAGTGGCCGATGCGCCCCTGATCGTCGCCGAAACGCGGGTCGACATTCCCGAGGCCAGCGTGTCCGACGCAGTGATGATGCTGGACCTGCGCAACACCAATGCGCTGCTGTTCCTCAATGCCGGCACGTCGGCCTATAATATGGTCTATCGCCGTCAGGACGGCACGATCGGCTGGGTCGAGCCGCGCGGCTGACCCCCTGCCAAGCCGGGCCGCCTGTTGACCTCCGGGTGCAGGCGGCCTATGGGGCCGGGCTTTAGTTTCTCCGAGCAACGCGCATTTTTTTCGACAGGCTGGGCGCGCCTCGGCTGCCCCCGGAAGTAAAATGGTGCATTTCAACGATATTGTCTCGCCGGACGCGCTGGCCACCGAGGTGACTGTGAACGGCAAGAAGATGCTGTTCCAGAAGATCGCGGCTCTGGCGGCGCAATCCTATGGCGTGGATGCCGAAGCGGCCGCCGATGCGCTGCTGGAGCGCGAGCGTCTGGGCTCCACCGGTTTCGGTGGCGGCGTTGCCATTCCCCATGCCAAGCTGCCGGGCCTCGATCGCATGTGCGGCGTGGTCGTGCTGCTCGATCCGCCGGCGCCGTTCGACGCGGTCGATGATGCGCCGGTCGATATCGTGTTCGCGCTGCTGTCGCCGCAGGATAGCGGCGCCGAGCATCTCAAGACGCTGGCGCGGGTGTCCCGCTATCTGCGCGACGAGGCGCAGGTGACGCGCCTGCGCGGTGCGAAGTCGGCCGAGGCGCTGCATGCGCTGCTGGCCGGTGGTGAGGCGCGTGACGCCGCCTGAGGCCGCCGCGCTCGCCAGTGGCGAGGCGGCGCATTTCCGCGCGCTGGAGCATCTCTACAACAGCGCGCCGATCAACGACCTGTTCCTGTCGACCCTGCGCGTGCCGGAACCCAGCCGGTCGGTGATCGATTTCGAGGTCGACGAGCGGCATTTCCATGCCGCCGGCGCGGTGCATGGCACCGTCTATTTCAAGATGCTGGACGATGCGGCCTTCTATGCCGCCAACAGCCTGGTCAGTGATCGTTTCCTGCTGACCACCGCCTTCAACCTGCTGTTCACCCGGCCGATCGGCCCCGGAAAGCTGCGCGCCGAGGGGCGCTGGATCAGCGGCAAGCGCCGCGTCTATGTCGCCGAGGCGAGCATCCTCGATTCGGACGGGGAAGAGGTGGGGCGGGGCACCGGCACCTTCATGCGGTCGCAGATTCCGCTGTCATCGCTGCCGGGATATCATGGCTGAGGACAGTCCGGCCGCGCGGCTGACCAGCGCGATGCTGGTCGGCGCGCTGGTGAAGCGGGTGAATGCCGCCGGCGGATTTGCCATGATCCTGGCCAAGGGCGATGCAATGAGCGGCGTCATCCTGGTCCAGGTGATGGACAAGGGGCGGGAATCCGCAATTTTCGAGCGGGTATCGAACTTTCGCGGCGGCCATGCATTGATGCGCTGTGGCCCCCCTGCGGAAGAGGGGCCGGAGGCGTTCGCCGCCTACGCGGAACGCCGGCGCAGATCGGACCCCGACCTGTGGCTGGTGGAGCTTGATATCGCGGATGCGGAACGGTTCGCCGCTGAAACGATCTGCTGATCGTTGACTCCTTGCACGCGCGCGGGCAATGGCGGCCAACGCTGAACGCGCAGGTTGCCTGCATTCGTCCATGGGGGGCGGGCCGGTAAACACGCAGACGGGGGGCGGCCGAACGTCACAGAATATCGGTTACAATCGACGTTTCTGGCCAATAACCGCACGATTTTGAGCAATAATGAGTTTTCGTCTGAAGGCCGCGATCATCGCGGCATTTACGCTGTCGGCCGCTGCGGCTGTTACGGCGTCGGACATGTCGAGCGCCAGCGAGGCCTCCCTGTCCACGGTTTCCCTGCCGGAAACCGCCGCGCTGACTAGCGCACCCACGGCCGGCACCAAGCCTGCCGTCGTTTTCGCTGCGCCGCAGGAAGTCGCGCAGTCGCTGGATTCCGGCTCCAAGGCTGGCAGCAATTTTTCGACCGATATCGAGCCCAAGGCCGAGACCCTGGCAGCCCTGGTTGATGCGCAAGGCGCTCCCGAGGATGTCGAAGGCGACATGAAGTGCCTGGCCGGTGCGGTCTATTTCGAATCCAAGGGTGAAACGCTGGAGGGCCAGTTGGCCGTCGCCCGCGTCATCATCAACCGCGCCAAGTCGGGCCGCTTCGCCAGCAGCCTGTGCGGCGTCGTCTATCAGCCGAGCCAGTTCAGCTTCGTGCGTGGTCACGGCATGCCGCCGATCAACATCGCCAGCGATTCCTGGCGCGAGGCGGTTGCGATCGCGCAGATTGCCCTCGACGACAGCTGGGACAGCCAGGCCGAAGGCGCGCTGTTCTTCCATGCCCGCCGCGTGTCGCCGGGCTGGGGCAAGACCAAGCTGGCGTCGATCGACAATCACGTCTTCTATCGCTGATCCGCGCTCACCGCGCGACAGAGACGCCCTTTTGAAGGCCGGTTCGGACCCCATGTCCGAATCGGTCTTTTCTTTTGTTCCCTTCCTGTTCTAATCTGGTGCCATGACCATCCAAGACGCCGCCCAAGACGCCGATCGCTGTTCACCGCTGACCGACGGGACCGCGCTGGCGGTTGCGCGCGGCACGCTGCGCCTGTTTCATCGCCATGACATGAACGGCATATTGGAAGTGCCGTTGCCCAATGGCCGGCGGGCCGACATCATGGCGATCGACAGTGCCGGGCGCCTGACCATCGTCGAGATCAAGTGCAGCCGGGCGGACCTGCTGGGCGACATGAAATGGCCGGATTATTTCGACTATTGCGACCGCTATTTCTGGGCGGTGCCATCGGGCTTCGACACCAGCCTGTTCGACAGCGAGGCGCTGTGGCCGGCTCGCACCGGCCTGATCGTCGCCGACCAATATGATGCCGAACTGGTGCGTGCCGCGCCGTTCGAGCCGCTGGCCGCTGCCCGGCGCAAGGCAGAGACGCTGCGCTTCGCCCGCCGCGCCGCCCGCCGCCTGTCGGCGCTGGCCGACCCGGATTATGCAGCGGAACTGGGCTGGTAAGGGTTAAAGAAAAGGGCGGCCAGTCCGCCCTTTTTCATATCAGAAAACCGGACCCTGGACCGGGCCCTTGGGCGCTGCGGCGTTGGCCTTGGCGGAATCGAGGGCCTCGACCAGACCCGGCGTGCGGCTGTCGCGTTCGGCATAGTCGCGGGCGGACATGCCGGCGATCGTGTCGCGCTTGTCCGCATTGGCGCCCTGCGCCACCAGCAGGCGGACCAGGCCGATGTCGCGCAGCTGCACCGCGCGGATCAATGCGGTCTCGCCGCTGCCATTGGTCTTGTCGACCTGGGCACCGCGGGCGAGCAGCAGGCGCACGCCTTCCTCGTACCGGTTCTGCACGGCGAGCAGCAGCGGCGTGGTGCCATTATTGTCGGCCAGGTTCGGATTGGCGCCCTTCGACAGCATGAAGTTGAGCCAGGTCGTGTCGCGGCGGCCGATGACGATGTGCAGCGCGGTTTCACCGGTGGTGACGTCACGGCTGTTGATGACGGTCGAACCCGGCTTCTGCAGCAGGTCGGTCGCCTTTTCGCCGTCGGCGTCCTTCACCGCCTTGAGGAAGTTGTAATTGTTGGAAAACTGGGCCTGGGCCGCAACCGGGGCCATCAGTGCCAGGGTGATGGCGGCAGGCCGCGCCAGAAACAGCCAGGTGGAAAGTCCGCTCTTCATCCCAATCTTCATCGTCGCGCGCCCCGTTCGATTTGCAAATCGGCCCATAGCAAGGCATGGCAGGCGACACCATGAACAAAGCGCTGATCTCGCTCGCCCTGCCGCTTCTGGCCTTGCTGACGGCATGCAATATGGGGGCTGGCGGCAACGCATCAAGCGGCGAGAGCGAGCAGGGCAATCTGGTCGGTGCGCGCATCGGTGCGCCCTTCACCCTGACCGACCAGGACGGCAAGACCGTGCATTGGGACGATTATAAGGGCCAGTATCGGATCGTCTATTTCGGCTACACCTATTGCCCGGATGTCTGCCCGGTCGATCTGCAGCGGATCATGCAGGCGTTCAGTGCCTTCGAGAAGGCAGCGCCCGCCCGCGCCGCGAAGGTGCAGCCGATCTTTATCAGCGTCGATCCCAAGCGGGACACGCCGGCGGTGCTGAAGCCCTATGTCACAGCCTTCCACCCGCGCCTCGTCGGCCTGACCGGCACGCCGGAACAGATCGCGAAGGTGGCCAAGGACTTCGTCGTCCTCTACAATGCGGAAAAGCCGGAAGGGGCGAGCGACTATCTGGTCAGCCACAGCCGCACGCCCTATCTGTTCGGGCCGGACGGCAAGCCAATCGCGCTGGTGCCGGTCGATGATCCGGGCACGCCGGACGTGGACGAGGGCGCTCCGGATATCGTGCGCGCCTTTCTCGAAAAATGGGTCAAGTGACATTTGGACTTCTGGGACAAGCCCCTCGACAAGCTGAACCGCGCCGAATGGGAAGCGCTGTGCGACGGTTGCGGCAAATGCTGCCTGCACAAGGCGGAAGATGAGGACACGGGCCGCATCTATCCGACCAATGTCGCCTGTCGACTGCTCGACCGGCATAGCGGCCAATGCACCAACTATCCCGACCGGCGGCGGTTCGTGCCCGATTGCGTGCGGCTGACCCCGGCCAAGGTGAAGCAGATCAGCTGGCTGCCGCGCACCTGTGCCTATCGGCTGCGCGAGGCGGGGCTGCCGCTGCCCGAATGGCATTATCTGGTCTGCGGCGATCGCGAGGCGGTGCATCGGGCCAAGGAATCCGTGCGCGGCTGGACCGTGGCGGAGGCCGATGCGGGCGATTGGGAACATCATCTTGTCGACCGAGAGCTCTGAGGCAGAAATCCTGATCGATGGCGTCGCCATGCCGGTGCGGGTGCGCCGGTCCGCGCGGGCGCGCGCCTACAAGCTGACGATCGACGGGTTGCGCGGCGAATTGCGGCTGTCCTTGCCGGCGCGGGCGAACCTCAAGCGCGCGCTCGGCTGGGCACAGGGCCATGAGGATTGGGTCCGGGCGCAAATGGCGGTGACGCCGGCGGTGACGCTGCTGGGTGACGGCGCGACCTTCCCGCTGGAGGGGCGCGAGGTGCGCATCTGCTGGATTGCAGGGGCGACCCGGACGATCCGGCTGGAGGGCGACCGGCTGATCCTGGGCGGGGCGGCGGAATCGGTCGGTGCGCGGGTGCTGCGCTGGCTGAGGACACGGGCCAAGGCCGTGCTGGAGGCGGAGACGCTGGCGATGGCGCAGGACCATGGCCTGATCGTCGCCTCGGTCGGCACCGGCGACACGCGCAGCCGCTGGGGCAGTTGCACGTCGAGCGGGGCGATCCGCTATAGCTGGCGGCTGATCCTGGCGCCGGCCTGGGTGCGGCGATCGACCGTGGCGCATGAGCTGGCGCATCTGCTGCACATGGACCATAGCCCCGCCTTCCACGCCGCCCATGCCCGCATCTATGGCGAGGATCCACGCCCGGCGCGCGCCTGGCTGAAGGCGCATGGGGCGGGCCTGCACCGCTATCAGGCCTGAACCGATGGCGCGCCGGAAACGCTATCTGACCGCCACCATGCCCGACGGCTATGTGAAGAAGATCGGGCCGACCGCCGACCCCTTCACCCATTATTGGCGGATCGTCGCCATACTGGAAAATGGCAAGACCGAAGTGTTCTGGGGCCATACCCGCTCGCTGGCTGAGGCGAAGAAGAAGCGCGCCGCCGCACCCGACGGCGCGCGGATGCGCGGCTGGAAATCCTATCAGTTCGAGATGGTCGAACTGGTGGAAAGCGCGGATTAGCCCCGATGCGGCCAGGCGCCGTCGGCGTCGCCGCCGGGGCAGTCATGGTCGGCATCGCGCGGATAGGGCAGGCCGCAGGCGCTGCAGGTGGCATAATGGCCTTGCTTGAGGCCATGGCCGACCGCGACCCGCTCATCGAAGACATAGCAGTCGCCCTGCCAGCGGCTTTGCGCCTGTGGCATTTCCTCCAGATAGCGCAGGATGCCGCCCTTGAGGTGATAGACCTCGTCAAAGCCGCGCGCCTTGACCAGCGCGGTCGATTTTTCGCAGCGAATGCCGCCGGTGCAGAACATCGCGATCTTCGGGCTGCGGCCTTCGTCGCGCAGCTTGGCGGCGAAATCGTCGAACCAGGCGGGAAATTCGCGAAAGGAGCGGGTGGCCGGGTCGATCGCATTCTCGAACGTGCCGACCGCCACCTCATAGGCGTTGCGCGTGTCGATGATGACGGTGTCGGGATCGGCGATCAGCGCGTTCCAGTCCGCGGGATCGAGATGCACGCCGGCTTGATGGGCGGGGTCCAGGTCGCCCGCGCCCAGCGTCACGATCTCCGCTTTCACCTTCACCTTCATCTTGCCGAAGGGGGCGCTGTCGGCTGTCGCATATTTCACATCGACATCGGCGCAGCCGGGCAGGGCGCGGATATGGGCGACCAGCCGCTCGATCGCGTCGGCCGTGCCCGCGACCGTGCCATTGATGCCTTCACGCGCCAGGATCAGCGTGCCGCAGGTGCCAAGATCGGCGCACAGCACGCGCAGATCGGCGGCGGTTGCCTGCGGGTCGGCGAAGGTGGCGAAACGGTAGAGGGCTGCGACGGTGAACATGGGGAGCCCTATAGGCGCTGGCGCGCATACTTGAAAGCCGGGCGAAGAGGGCGCATAGCCGGGTGATGGTTCCCCTTTCGTTCGCAGGTCATGATTTCCTGGCTTTGCCGGAGGCGGCTTTGTTCTGGCCGGCGCAGGGCGCGCTGCTGGTGGCCGACCTGCATTTCGAGAAGGCGAGCTGGTATGCGCGCTTCGGCCAGTTCCTGCCGCCCCATGACAGCGCGGCGACGCTGGACATGATCGAGGCGCTGGTGGAACGGACCGGCGCGCGGGCGATCTGGTCGCTGGGCGACAGTTTCCATGATGCCGACGGCGCGGCGCGGCTGGACCCGCGGGCGCGGGCGCGATTGCAGGCGCTGACCGAACGGCTCGACTGGCTGTGGATAACCGGCAATCATGACGTCGGCGTGGCGCATATGCCGGGCGGACGCCGTGCGGTGGAGGCGGAGGTGGACGGCGTCTGGCTGCGGCATGAGGCCGACCCGGCCGACCCCCGGCCGGAGATATCGGGCCATTTCCACCCCAAGCTGCGCCTGTCGCTGCGCGGCCGGCATGTATCGCGCCGCTGCTTCGTCGGATCGCCGACCAAGCTGATCCTGCCGGCGCTCGGCGCGCTGACGGGCGGGCTGGATGCGGGCCATGGCGAGATACAAAAGGCCGTCGGGCCGGGTGCAATGGCGTTGATACCCGTTTCCGACCGATTGCTGCGCTTTCCGCTGACGTAAGCAAACGCTACGGAAACCGGGCGTTAAATTGTTGCTGCTAGGCAACAGGGCCATGCAGCCATCATCACGCAACTGCGGAAAACGCCCGGAATCACGCGATATATTGCGTTATTCCGACTGTGGCAGCATAATCGCGCATAGTCCCGACCCGGCAAAAAGCCAGGCGGGCCAGGAGAGGATGCACATCATGATGCACAAGAGCCTTTGGCTGCTGTCCGCCGGTGCCGTCGCGCTGGTGGGCGCCATACCGCTTGCCCATGCCCAGGATGCCGCGCCGCAGGCGGCGGTGGACACCGAAAGCGTCGACATCATCGTCACCGCGACCCGCCGCGCCAGCCCGTTGTCCGACGTGCCGATCGCGGTATCGGCGGTCGGCCAGCAGGCGATGCAGAATAGCGGCGCCAATGATATTCGCGCGCTCAACCAGCTGGCGCCGTCCCTGCTGGTCTCTTCGACCGGGACCGAGGCCAATGGTTCGGCCCGTATTCGCGGCATCGGCACGGTCGGCGACAATCCTGGCCTGGAAAGCTCGGTCGCGGTGTTCATCGACGGCGTCTATCGGTCGCGCACCGGTGCGGGCCTCAATGATCTGGGCGAGATCGAGCGGGTCGAGGTGCTGCGCGGGCCGCAGGGCACACTGTTCGGCCGCAACGCGTCGGCGGGCCTGATCAACATCGTCAGCAAGGGGCCGGAATTCACCCTGGGTGGCATGGCCGAGGCGACCTATGGCAATTATGATTATTGGCGCCTGGCCGGGCGCATCACCGGCCCGATCGCCAAGGGGATCGCGTTGAGCCTGGACGGCGTCTGGTCGAAGCGTGACGGTTTCTACGATCTGGTCGATACCAGCGGCAACAAGGTTGGTGATACCAATGATCGCGACCGCTATTTCCTGCGTGGTCAGGCGCTGATCGAACCCAATGATGCCCTGTCGATCCGGCTGATCGGCGATTATACCAATCGCGACGAAAGCTGCTGCGGCGCGGCCTATGTCGAGACGCGCGAACGGCGGCCGGCGACCGGCGGCGGCTATAGCACGGCGCCGTTCAACCGCATCGGCGCGATCCTGGCCGGGCAGGGCAGCGTCTTCCCCGCCGATCCCTATGATCGCGAGCTGACCATCACCGAAGGGCGCGACTATGTCAGCAAGCTCAAGGATTGGGGCGTGTCGGGCGAGATCAACTATGATCTGGGCGGCGCGAAACTGACCAGCATCACCGCCTATCGCGACTATAAATCCCGCGACTATGGCGATTATGACTATTCGGGCGCCGACCTTCTCTATCGTGATCCCAACACCTATCGCCAGTTCAAGACCTTCACCCAGGAATTGCGGGCGCAGGGTTCAGCCTTCAACGAGGCGCTCGACTGGCTGGTGGGCGGCTATTACGCCAATGAGAAGCTGACGCTGGAGGATAATATCCGCTTCGGCGCCGACTATGGCCGCTTTGCCGCCTGTCGCCTGATGGCGGGCGCGGGCGTCAACAGCAACTTCACCGCAGCGCAACTGGCGGCCTGCGGCAGCGGTCTTGCCACGTCGGCGCTGATCGGTGGCACGCAGGCCAATCTCAACGCCGGCCTGACCGCCGCGCTGATCAATGCCGGATTGCCGGCCGGCGTCGCGGCGGCACAGGCGGGGGCGATCTCCACCGGTCTTGGCAATGGCCTGCGCGCGCTGGCGGCGATCCCGGAAGGCACCGGTGACGTTGCCTCCATCTATCGCCAGAAGAGCGAGAATTGGGCGCTCTTTACCCATAATATCATCCACATCACCAAGCGGCTCGATCTGACCCTGGGCCTGCGCTACACCCATGAATCGAAGAAATTCTCTTCGGATTTCAATAACAACAACGCGACCTGCGCGGCGTTGCAGGCCTCTTCGCTGCCGACGCTGGCGACCAATGCGGCGCTGGGCAGCGCGGCGGCGCTGGCGGGCGGCATCCTGACGCTCGGCTGCCTTGGCAATGGCTCGACCACGCTCAATGCGCTCGACCTCAACGACAAGATCAGCGACGGCGAGTTCAGCGGCACGGCAGTGCTGTCGTGGAAGCCGATCGACGAGATGCTGGTCTATGGCAGCTATTCCAAGGGCTATAAGGCGGGCGGCTTCAACCTCGACCGCTTCCAGCTGGGATCGACCGGCCTGAACACGGTGCCGGCGGTCTATGCGCCGCGCACCAATGCCGATGTGACGAGCCTGCGCTTTGCCGCAGAGAAGGTCGATGCCTTTGAAATCGGCTTCAAATATACCCAGCCGAAATGGAGCGCGAACATCGCGGCCTTCCGCCAGGAGTTCAAGAATTTCCAGCTGAACACCTTCAACGGCACCAGCTTCGTCGTGCAGAATATCAATGGCTGTGACAGTGCCCTGTCGGCGGCGCGGACCTGCGATTCCGGCGATGTCGGGCCGGGCCTGATCAGTCAGGGCGTGGAGCTGGAACTGACCGCTTCACCGGTGCGCCATTTCCGCCTGACCGGTGGCCTGACCTACGCACGGGCGAAATTCGCCAAGCGGCTGGTCGGCAGCGGCGATGGCAGCGTGCCGCTCGATCCTGCGCTGTTCCTGTTGCCCGGATCGATCAACAGCAATGCGCCGCAACTGGTGACGACCGCGAGCATGGCCTGGACGCCGGATATCGGGTCGAACGGCCTGTCCGCGCTCTTCTACATCGATGGCCGCATGATGAGCGACTATAATACCGGCTCCGATCTGTTCCCGGAAAAGGCGCAGGACGGCTTTGCGGTGTTCAATGCGCGCGTCGGTCTGCGAGGCAAGGACCAGCGCTGGGCGGTCGAATTCTGGGGCCAGAATATCTTCAACCAGGATTATACCCAGGTCGCCTTCAGCAGCCCGCTCCAGTCGAGCAGCCCGGCGACATCGACCACCGGTCAGTTCGTGCAGGGCGCGCCGATGGCGAACCAGCTGATCTCTGCCTATCTGGCTGAGCCCCGCACCTATGGCATTACCTTGCGGGGGCGTTTCTGATCATCCCTAGGCCGCTCCGGGGGACGGGGCGGCTGACGGGGGCGCGTTCGCCGAACAGGGCGGTGCCGACGCGAATGTCGGTGGCGCCCAGCATCAGGGCGGTTTCGAAATCGCCCGACATGCCCATCGACAGGCGCGGGAGTCCCTCTTCCCGCGCCATTTTCGCGAGCAGGGCGAAATAGGGGGCGGGCTCCACATCGGCCGGCGGCACGCACATCAGGCCGAGCAGCGGGATGTCGGCGTCGCGCGCGGCGGCGATCAGCGCCGGCACATCGGCGATCGGACAGCCGCCCTTCTGTTCCTCGGCACCGATATTCACCTGGATGAAGCAGGGCAGGCGCTTGCCCGCGGCGTCCATCGCCTTGGCGAGCGCGCTCAGCAGCGAAAGGCGATCGAGCGAATGGATGACGTCGAACAGGGCGACGGCATCGGCGGCCTTGTTCGACTGCAACTGGCCGACCAGATGCAGGGTCAGATCCGAGAATTGCTCGCGCAGGGCGGGCCATTTGTCCTCGCTTTCCTGGACGCGGTTTTCGCCGAAGACGCGCTGGCCGGCGTGGATCAGCGGAAGGATCGCTTCGGCCGACTGGGTCTTGGACACGGCGATCAGGTTGATGTCGTCGGCGCTGCGCTGGGTCAGGCGGGCGGCGCGGTCGATCTGGTCGCGCAGGGTGGCGAGGCGGGCCGCAGCTTCGGGGATGTCGATGTTCATGGCGGCTGCTATAGGCGATGGCCATGCACGCCCGCCACCGCAAAAAGCTGCCCGGCCTCTGGCTGATGACCGATGAGCGGGTGGAGGATGCGTCCTTGCTGGCGGCGGCGGCGCGCATGCCACGCGGGCGCGCGGGGATCGTCTTTCGCCATTATCGCACCGAGGCGGTGAAACGACGCGCGCTGTTCGAGGTGTTGCGGGCGATTGCGCGGCAGCGGCGGCTGGTGCTGATGCTGGCGGGGGACGCGCGGACGGCGGCGGCCTGGCGCGCGGATGGCTGGCATGGGCGGGATGGGCCGAAAAATTTCCACAGACTTATCCACAGCCTGGCGGCGCATGATCGGCGGGAGATTCAGGCGGCGGCGCGCGCGGATATGGTCTTTCTGTCGCCGCTGTTCCCGACCCGGTCGCATCCCGGTGCCGGGGCGCTGGGGCGGATCGGTTTTGCGGCGCTCGCGCGGCAGGCGAAGGCCCCCGTGATCGCGCTGGGCGGGGTCAGGGTAAAGCACCGCCATATGCTGCGCGGCATCGGCGCGGCGGGCTGGGCGGCGATCGATGGATTGACCGATGATATATGAATCCGGGTCATGGGGCCTAGCGCGGATACGGGCCTAATAGCCTGTGGATAAGTCGGGTAGGCTGGGGGACGCCGTCCATTTTGCGGAGACCCTACATGACCGAACCCACTGACGCGCGCCGATCCTTTGGCGATCTGGCGCCTCATCTGGCGGAAATGACCGACAAGACCCTGTTCGGCGAAGTCTGGGCCGATCCGGCACTATCGCCGCGCGACCGCAGCCTCATCACCATCACCAGCCTCATCTCGCTCTATCGCGGCAATGAGCTGCCCTTTCACCTGCAGCGGGCACTGGACAATGGGCTGACGCGCGAGGAGATCATCGCGACCATCACCCATCTGGCCTTCTATGCCGGCTGGCCGCCGGCGATGACGGCGCTGGGGATCGCCCGCAAGCTGTTCGACGATGCGCAGGGCTAAGGCGGCGATGGGCGTATTGACGCTGGCCGCCTTCATGCTGGGCATCGGAGCGGGGCGACAGGCCAAGGCGCAGGCCGCGCCGGACAAGCCGATCGTGCGGATCGCGGAGCTGGAGATCGATCCGGCGCAAATCGAGGATTATAAGGTCTATCTGCGCGAGGAGATTGCCGCATCGGTGGCGCAGGAGCCGGGCGTGCTGTCGCTGTCGGCGGTGGCGATCGCCGGGAAGCCGGCGAGCATCCGCCTGCTGGAAGTCTATGCCAGTGACGCGGCCTATCAGGCGCATCTCAAGACACCGCATTTCCTGAAATATAAGCAGGGCACTGCCGACATGGTGCAGTCGCTACGCCTGATCGAGACGGAGCCGGTCATGCTCTGCGCCAAGGGTGGCGGCAGTTACTGCTGACGCATTGGAGTGATCGGCATCAGGCGATGCCTATCGTCCGTATCCTTGCTCTTTCAGGCGATCAGAATTTGAAGATGGTGCCCAGATAGACGGCCTGGTTGTCCTGGCGCTCGTCGGTCATCGGGGTCAGGCGGCCGGCAACGCTGTTGTTGTAGCGGATGCCCGCCGTCACGTTCAGGTTGCGGGTCAGCGAATAGGAGCTGGCCAGATCCAGCGAATAATCCTTGTCCGCACTCGGGTTGCGGACGGTCGCCGTCGGCTCGCGACGGCTTTCCAGCAGCACCTTGGTGCTGAAGCGATCCTTCTTGCCGTCATCCAGCGAGAAATTCTTCGCATCGACCATGGTTTCGACCGGCACCGGGTCCAGCGCCTTGCGGCCGGTATTTTCCGGCAGGGCGAACTTGCGCCAGCCATGCTCGCCGTTCAGGCTGAAGCTGACGGGCGCGATGTTGACCGGGACCACCGAGCGGTTGGCGGCGACGCGATCGACGTCGCTGGCGCGGACCATGACGGTGATCGAGCGCTGGCCGCTGAGCGAACCGCTGGTCGGCGTGAAGCGGAAATTCTGACGACCGGCCGAGGCGGCGATCTTCGCATAGGCCGCAGCCAGACGCGAATCCTTGGTCGTGGGGGTGAAGGAGGAAATGCTGCCCAGCGCGCCGAGCGACACCGGGGCTTCCTCACGCATGCGGACGAGATCGGTTGCGGCGCCAAAAGCGGGCGACAGCATGAAGCCAGCGACGGCGATTGCCGAGCCTGCCAATGCCAAATGTCCCCGTTTCACGCGCATGATTCGAATCTCTTCCCCACCGGTTATTTTTCAAGACGCATTAGACACCAAAAAGCGCCATTGACCAGAGGCGCTATCCGCTTTTTGTCTGAGCTGTTGCACAGAGCACACAGACTCCGAGGACGGGTTGCGACGATCCGTGGCGTGTCGGACCCGCGCGCCCCCTTGCCCAATGGCGCGCGTCGACTATAGAAGCGGGGCGTTTTTCGTCTTTTTCAAGCTAGGACATGCCTGATGGTCCGTCGCCTTCCCGTTACCCTTTCCTCCGGTCTTCTGCTGGCTGCGCTCCTGCCGCTTGCCGCATGCGGGGGCGGCGCGAAGGAACGGCCCAAGGCCGATCTGGCCGCGTCGAAGGTCACCACCATCGGCGTCAACGCCTATCTGTGGCGCGCCAGCCTGGACACGCTGTCCTTCATGCCGATGGTGCAGACCGATTCCAACGGCGGCGTCATCGTCACCGACTGGTATACCAATCCCAACACGCCGAGTGAAAGGATGAAGGTCACCGTGTCGATCCTGGACCAGGATCTGCGCGCCGACGCGCTGCGCGTGGCCGCCAGCCGCCAGGTCAACCAGAATGGCCAGTGGGTCGATGCCCCGGTGCAGGCCGCGACGGTGCAGAAGCTGGAAGAGATCATCCTGACCAAGGCGCGCGACCTGCGCCGCATGGCGATCGGCTGAACCACCCCTTTCGGGCGCGACTGATACGGTAACGCCCTGTTTTCAAACCATCGGGGCTGGGCTTTTACAGAGCCCAGCCCGCTTGCATTTGTAAGGACATGACATGCAAAGGCGCTTCAACCCGCTGGAGGCCGACGCCCGCTGGCAGGCCGTCTGGGACGAGAAGCAGAGCTTCAAGGCGGACGATGCCTCGACGAAGCCGCGCAGCTACGTGCTGGAGATGTTCCCCTATCCGTCGGGGCGCATCCATATCGGTCATGTCCGCAACTACTCGATGGGCGACGTGCTGGCGCGCTTCCGCCGGATGACCGGCCATGAAGTGCTGCATCCGATGGGCTGGGACGCGTTCGGCATGCCGGCCGAAAATGCGGCGATGGAAAAGAAGGTGCATCCGGGCGAATGGACCCGGTCCAACATCGCCAACATGCGCGCGCAGCTGAAGAAGCTGGGTTTCGCGATCGACTGGAGCCGCGAACTCGCCACCTGCGAGCCGGATTATTATGGTCATGAACAGGCGCTGTTCCTGGACATGCTGGAATCGGGTCTGGTCTATCGCAAGGAAAGCCAGGTCAACTGGGATCCGGTCGACATGACCGTGCTGGCGAACGAGCAGGTGATCGACGGGCGCGGCTGGCGCTCGGGCGCGTTGGTCGAGAAGCGCAAGCTCAACCAGTGGTTCCTCAAGATCACCCAGTTCGCCGACGATCTGCTGGAGGGCCTCCAGACGCTCGACCAGTGGCCCGACAAGGTGCGGCTGATGCAGGAAAACTGGATCGGCAAGTCGGTCGGCCTGCAGTTCAGCTTCAAGCCGGTCGCGCCGTTCGACAGCGAGATCGAGGTCTATTCGACCCGCCCCGACACGATCTTCGGCGCCAGCTTCGTCGCGATCGCGGCCGACCACCCGGTCGCGCAGGCCGTCGCCGCGAACAACCCCGATGCCGTTGCCTTCATCGAGAAGTGCAAGGAAGGCGGCACCACCGCCGCCGAGCTGGAAACGGCGGAGAAGCTGGGCTTCGACACCGGCCTGACGGTCGCGCATCCGTTCGATCCGGAATGGCACCTGCCCGTCTTCATCGCCAATTTCGTGCTGATGGACTATGGCACCGGCGCCGTCATGGGCGTGCCCGCGCATGACCAGCGCGACCTCGACTTCGCGCGCAAATATATGCTGCCGGTCGAGCGTGTCGTCGCGCTGGATGGCGAAGCCGACAAGCCGATCCATGACGAGGCCTATACCGGCCCCGGCCATCTGGTGAACTCGCGCTTCCTGGACGGCATGGCGGTCGAAGCCGCCAAGGCCGCCGTCATCGCCCGCGCCGAGGGTGAAGGCTGGGGCGCGGGCAAGACCGTGTTCCGCCTGCGCGACTGGGGCGTGTCGCGCCAGCGTTACTGGGGCACCCCGATCCCGGTCATTCATTGCGATGATTGTGGCGTGGTGGGCGTGCCCAAGGACCAGCTGCCGGTGAAGCTGCCCGAGGATGTGACCTTCGACATTCCCGGCAATCCGCTGGACCGCCACCCGACCTGGAAGCATGTCGATTGCCCGTCCTGCGGCAAGGCAGCGCGGCGCGAGACCGACACGCTCGACACCTTTGCGGATTCGAGCTGGTATTTCATCCGCTTTGCCAGCCAGCCCGACGACAAGCCGTTTGATCGTGCGACCGTCGAGCAGTGGTTGCCGGTCGGCCAATATATTGGTGGCGTGGAACATGCGATCCTGCATCTCCTCTACGCCCGCTTCTGGACCCGCGCGCTGCAGCATATGGGCCAGCTCGGCTTTGCCGAGCCCTTCACCGGCCTGTTCACCCAGGGCATGGTGACGCACGAAACCTACAAGGCCGGCGATGGCAGCTGGCTGTCGCCGCAGGAAATCAAGAAGTCCGGCGACGACTATATCCATATCGAGAGCGGGGCGCCGGTCACGGTCGGCCGCGTCGAGAAGATGTCCAAGTCGAAGAAGAATGTCGTCGATCCCGATGACATCATCGAACAATATGGTGCCGACGCCGTGCGCTGGTTCATGCTGTCGGACAGCCCGCCCGAGCGCGACCTGCCCTGGACCGAAGCCGGCATCGAGGGCAGCTGGCGCTTCGTCAACCGCGTCTGGCGCCTGTTCGGCGAAGCCGATGCGGCGGCGGAAGGCCAGGACAAGGCGCTCGACCGCAAGCTGCACCAGACGATCGACGGCGTCGCCAAGGATATCGAGGCGCTGGGCTTCAACAAGGCCGTCGCCAAGATCTATGAGTTGGTGAACGCGATCGAGAAGGCCAAGCCGTCGGCCAGCCGCACCGCGGCGATCCGCGCACTGGCGCTTCTGGTCGCGCCGATGACCCCGCACCTGGCCGAAGAGGGCTGGGCCGAGATGGCGCAGCCGGGCCTGATCGCCGAAGCCGCCTGGCCGGCGGTCGATCCGGCACTGCTGGTCGAGGATGAAGTGACCATCGCCTGCCAGGTGATGGGCAAGCTGCGCGACACCATCACCGTGCCCAAGGGCACGCCGAAGGACGAGCTGGAAAAGCTGGCGCTGGCCGCGCCGAACGTCGTTCGCACGCTGGATGGCGCCACCCCCAAGAAGGTGATCGTGGTGCCCGATCGTCTGGTCAATCTGGTCATCTGACCTGTGCCCGTCACCCCGACCTTTGGTTCGACAAGGGCGGGGTGACGGGATAAGGATCATGCCCATGAAGCGCATCCTTCCCCTCGTCGCCCTGACTCTCCTTACCGCCTGCGGGCTGCGCCCGGTCTATGGCGGCGGCAGCCATGGCGCGGTGGCGCAGGGGCTGGGTCATGTCGAAGTGCAGGATATTGCGGGCAAGGGCGGCTGGCTGATGCGCAACGCGCTCAACGACCGGCTTGGCGCGATCAGCAATGGTTCCGGCCCCAGCTACAAGCTGGTGGTGAAGCTGGACGACCAGATCAGCGGTTTCGGTTTGCGGTCCGACGCGGCCATCACCCGTGAGCGGCGCACGCTGCGGGCGCGCTATCAGCTGATCGACGAAGCGACCGGTGCGCAGGTGCTGGACGACAGCGCCGGGTCGGACGCCGGCATCAACGCGACGTCGAGCGAATATGCGACGATCGCGGCGGAAGACACGGCGCTGGAGCGGCTGTCGGAGATCGTGGCCGACCAGATCGTCACCCGCCTGGCGCTGTATGCGACGCGCAAGGAAGGCGCCCAGGCGGCGCCATCGCCGGCCCCGTCGTCGGCGGCGTCGACCGGCCAGTGAAAGCCAATCGCGGCCAGATAGAAAAGGCGCTCGACGCGCCGCCGTCGGATATCCGCTTCTTCCTGCTCTATGGTCCTGACGAGGCGGGCAGCACGGCGCTCGCCAGGCGGCTGGAGCGGGCGATGGGGCCGGGGGCCGAGCGGGTCGACCTGGACGTGGCCACGCTGCGCGAGGATCCGGCGCGGCTGGCGGACGAGGCGGCGTCCTTCTCGATGTTCGGCGACAAGCGCTGGGTGCGGATCAACGGCATGGGCGATGAATCGCTGCCGGCGGTTACGGCGTTGCTGGAGGCGGAGGCGGCGGGCAATCCGGTGATCGCGATTGCCGGTGCGCTCAAGGCGACGTCGAAGCTGGTCAAGCTGGCGCTCGACCACAAGGGCTGCATGGCCTTCATCTCCTATCAGCCCGATGCGCGCGAGGCCGAGCAGATCGCCATGGCGACCGCGCGCGAGAACGGCCTGCGCCTGCCGCAGGAACTGGCGCGCCGCATCGTCGACCTGGCCAATGGCGACCGGGCGCTGATGGGAATCGAGATCGAGAAGCTGGTCCTCTATCTCGACGCCGCGCCGGAACAGCCGCGCGAGGCGACGGCGGAGGCGCTGGACGCGCTGTCGGCCGACAATCCCGATTCCGACGCGGCGCCGCTGGTCAATGCGGTGTTGGGCGGCGACCTCAGGGCGATGCACAAGGAACTCAACAATCTGGCGGAGATCGGCGCGGCCATGGCATCGGTGATCCGGCCGCTGCTGACCCGCGCCATGCTGATCGCCAATATCCGCGCGGATTTCGACAGCAGCGGGCGGCTGGAGGCGGCGGTGGAATCGGCCGGCAAGGCGGTCTTCTGGAAGGAGAAGGGGCTGGTCACCCGACAGGTGCGGCTGTGGGACGCGACCGGCATCGCCCGCGTCATCCAGCGTCTGGCCCAGGCCGAACGGTCCAGCCGCGGCGGCAAGGGGCTTGGCGACCTACTGGTGCGGCATGAGCTGCTGGCGATCGCCCGACAGGCGGCGCGCGAGCGGGCCTGATCGCGGACTTGATAAGGTCTTCGGCGGACGCCATATTGCGGCCATGGAAAAGCTGGACCTGAGCGAAGCCGAATGGCGTGCGCGCCTTTCCCCCGAACAATATCATGTGCTGCGCGAAGCGGGCACCGAACGGGCCTTCACCGGCAAATATAACAGCAACAAGGCGGACGGCGTCTATTATTGCGCCGGTTGCGGCGCGGAGCTGTTCGATGCCGAGGAAAAATATGACAGCGGGTCGGGCTGGCCCAGCTTCACCGCGCCGGTCGATATCGACGCGGTCGAGGAAATCCGCGACGCCAGCCATGGCATGATCCGCACCGAGGTGCGTTGTGCCACCTGCGAAGGCCATCTGGGCCATGTCTTCCCTGATGGCCCCGGCGTCAACGGCCTGCGTTACTGCATGAACAGCGCGTCGCTGGATTTCAAATCGCGCGACGACGCGGAATAAGAGCGTCATAGGGACGGACTGGTGCGGGGCGGGGGCAGCATGTCCTGCCCGCCCCGGCTTGTTCGTACCTCCACCGATAATATTCATCGCGGGTAAAGCCGCATCATCCTTACAGACCGGGGAGTTTTCCGGACGAGCGCCCTGATTTGCGCTGGTCCGGGCCGGTAATAGCGCGTATCCGGGGCGGCAAATGGCACGATCTGACAAGAGCAAGAAGGCGCCGGGCAAGGCGAAGAAATGGCTGGTGCGCGGGCTAAAGATCGGTCTGGTCGGCGCCTTTGCCGGCTTGGTCGCGATCGGCGTGGCCGTGTTCATCGCGATGCAGTCACTGCCCGACTATAACAGCCTCAAATCCTCCCCCAATGGCCAGATGATCCGCGTCCATGCGGCGGACGGATCGGTCATCGTCTCCCTGGGGCCGAGCTTCGGTCGCTGGCTGAGCTATGACCAGATTCCCTCGGTCATGGTCGATGCGATGGTGTCGACCGAGGATCGCCGTTTCTACATGCACCCCGGCGTCGATCCGGTCGGCATGGCACGCGCGGCCTGGGTCGCGCTGGAACGACGCGGCAGCGGCCGGCGCTGGCAGGGGGCTTCGACCATCACCCAGCAGGTCGCGCGCAACATCTTCCTCAACAACAGCTATAGCTGGGGCCGCAAGGTCCGCGAGATGGTGCTGGCGATGGCGCTGGAGCGCAAATTCTCCAAGCAGCAGATCCTGGAACTCTATCTCAACAAGGTCTATTTCGGCGGCGGGGCCTATGGCATCGACGCCGCCAGTCGCAAATTTTTCGGCCATCCCGCGCAGAGCCTGGACCTGCCCGAGGCGGCGATCATCGCCGGTTTGGTGAAGGCGCCGTCCAGCTATTCGCCCACTGCCGATGCCGAGGCCGCGATCGGCCGCGCTGGCGTGGTGCTCGACCTGATGCAGGAAAATGGCAAGATCAGCGCTGCCGATCATGCCAATGCCAATCTGGACGGCGTGCGCATGGCGCCCGAGCCGCCGCAGAACAGCGTGCGCTATTTCACCGACTGGGCGCTGCCGCAGCTCGATACGCTGATCGACGAGCCCAATGAGCCGCTGGAAGTCTATACCACCATCGACCTTGGCATGCAGAATGCCGCGACCGCGGCGGTAAAGGCCAATGTGTCGAACGGCATGCAGGGCGCGCTGGTCAGCCTGGATCGCGACGGCGCGGTGCGCGCCATGGTCGGCGGGCTGGACTATGTGACGTCCAACTATAATCGCGCGACGACCGCCGTGCGCCAGCCCGGCTCGGCCTGGAAGATCTTCGTCTACATGGCGGCGCTGGAGGCAGGCTATACGCCTGATACCGGCGTCACCGACGAGCCGGTGACGATCAATGGCTGGAGCCCGCGCAACAGCAATGGCCGCTTTGCCGGCGCGATCGATATCCGCACCGCCTTTGCCTATTCGATCAACACGGTCGCGGCGAAGCTGGGCGTGGAGGTCGGCTTCCCGACCGTCGCCGACATGGCGCGCCGCTTCGGCATCACCACGCCGATCAACACCCACCCCTCGATGGTGCTGGGCACGTCGGACGTGCGGCTGATCGACATGACCCGCGCCTTCGCCTCGATCGCGCGCAAGGGTGTGGCAGTCACCCCCTATGGCATCACCAAGGTGACGACCGCCGACGGACGGATGCTCTACCAGCATCAGGACGATACCAGCCGCGTGCTGGTGGCGCCCTGGGTCGCGGCGGGCATGACCGACCTGATGCAGACCGCGGTCAGCACCGGCACCGGCAAGGCGGCACAGATCGGACGCCCGGTCGCGGGCAAGACCGGCACCACCAACAGCGGCAAGGATGGCTGGTTCCTGGGCTTTTCCAGCGGCATCACCACCGGCGTCTGGGTCGGCCGCGATGACGCCAAGGCGGTGCCTTCGCTCTATGGCGGTCGCGCGCCGGCCCACGCCTTTGCCGATTATATGAAGGTCGCCGTCGCCAAGCGGCCGGTGGAGCAGTTCGAGACCCAGGTCACTCTGCCCGAATGGCAGCTGGAGCCGGACGAGGAAGCTTATTATGGCCAGCCGGATAACGGCATGGAAGGCGGCATGATGGTCGATGAAAATGGCCTGCCGATCGACCGTGCCCGGCCGGCCGGCAGCGAGGCGGAGGATGGCGAGGAAGCGGCCCAGCCCGATCCGGCCGATCGCCCGGCGCCGCCGCGCCTGGACCAGCAGTGGATCGACAATGTGCTGGGCCGCACGCCGCGCCAGCGCCAGCCGGCCCAGCAGCAGCGACCCGAAAATCCCTGATCCCGTGCCTCAGCGTCCCTGACGGGGCGCTGAGGCCGCCAGCCGGACCGGATCGAGCGCGCCGGTATCGGGCAGCAGGAAATCCACCTTGCCCCGGCCGAAGTCGATCGCCACCCGGTCGAACAGCCGCAGCGCGTTCATCCCCAGCATCAGCGCGGGCTTGTCGGCCAGGCCCAGCTCGGCAAAGGGGCTGGCCTCGGCGAACAGCACCGGCACGCCGGTCAGCTTGACCCGGCCCATGCGCACGAAATCCAGTCGCCCGACATCGCCGGTCAGCGTGTCGCCGGTCACGCTGATCAGGCTGGCCTGCAGCAGTTCGGGGGCGCGTTTCTTGCGGAGCAGCTTGTCGCGCAGCGCCAGATTGCCGACGCTGAAATTGGCGCCGGTATCCAGGATGATGTTCACCTTCATCCCGTTGACGTCTGAATCGAGCAGGATCAGCTGCCCCTTGCGCCGGCGCGCCTCGACGATGATCGCATCGGGATCGCGCGGGGCCAGGCGGCGGCTTTCGCTGATCTCCATCCGGCCAGTGCGGAAATTGAGCAGCACCCGCTTGGCATGCAGGCTGTCGAGGCCGAGCAGGCCGGCGGCGCCAAGATGCTCGCCGTTCAGCACCGGTGCCTCTATATCGTCCACCGTGGTCGCGCCGAAGCCGAGCCGGGGCACGGCGACGGTCGGCACCTCCGCCTTGCCCGTCATGCTGAGGATGGTGACGATCCGCCGATTGGGCAGGGCGAGCCGGTCGGCCAGGTCGCGGGCGATGACCGTGCGCTGCGAGCCGGTGTCGATCACGAAGTTCCACGGCCCCTTGCCGTCGATATTGATGGGAATGGTGACGCGGTCGTCGAGCGAGGGGCCGGTGCGGACGACGGTGGGGGGTATGTCGGGATCGAGCGGGGGGCTATCCTGCGCGGCGAGTGGCAGCGCGGTGAGCGCGCCCGTGGCGATCGCCATCAGGGCACGGAAATAACGCATTTCCTCATCCTTCCGATATTTTATGTCTCATCATATCATGGGGCAGGATATGTCGTCCATCGCCGCAGATGGGGCACCACCTGTCGAAAATCCCCGGATAGCCCATGATTTCAGGCGGAATAGGGAAATGTCCTCGCTTGACTTGAGGGCCGGGCGCTCGCTAAACGCCGACTATTCCCCTCGCCCGTCCGGCGCGAGGCTTTCCCGAGACATTGACCGGGCAAAATCTCCTTTCTTACCCGGCTATTCTATCCCTCACTCCATCGGACCGACTCGCAATGCATCTCAAGGACCTCAAGAAGACAGTTCCCGCCGACCTCGTCACCATGGCGGAAGAACTGGGCGTCGAGGGCGCATCGACCCTGCGCAAGCAGGATCTGATGTTCGCCATCCTGAAGGCCGAGGCCGAAAATGGCGCGCAGATCATGGGTGAGGGCACGATCGAGGTGCTGCCGGACGGCTTCGGCTTCCTGCGCAGCCCTGAGGCGAATTTCCTGGCCGGTCCCGACGACATCTATGTCTCGCCGAACCAGGTCCGTCGCTTTGGCCTGCGCACCGGCGACACGGTCGAAGGCGAGATCCGCGCGCCCAAGGATGGCGAGCGCTATTTCGCCCTGACCAAGCTGCTGTCGGTCAATTTCGATGATCCGGACGTCGTCCGCCATCGCGTCAATTTCGACAACCTGACCCCGCTCTATCCCGAGCAGAAGCTGCGGCTCGACACGCTGGACCCGACCATCAAGGACAAGTCGGCCCGCGTCATCGACATCGTCTCGCCGCAGGGCAAGGGCCAGCGTACGCTGATCGTCGCGCCGCCGCGCGTCGGCAAGACGGTGATGCTGCAGAACATCGCCAAGGCCATCACCGACAATCATCCCGAAGTCTTCCTGATCGTCCTGCTGATCGACGAGCGCCCGGAAGAAGTCACCGACATGCAGCGCAGCGTGAAGGGTGAGGTCGTTTCCTCGACCTTCGACGAGCCTGCCACCCGCCACGTCCAGGTCGCCGAAATGGTGATCGAGAAGGCCAAGCGCCTGGTCGAGCACAAGAAGGATGTCGTCATCCTGCTCGACTCGATCACCCGTCTCGGCCGCGCCTACAACACTGTCGTACCCTCGTCGGGCAAGGTGCTGACCGGCGGCGTCGACGCCAACGCGCTGCAGCGCCCGAAGCGCTTCTTCGGCGCCGCGCGCAACATCGAGGAGGGGGGCTCGCTCTCGATCATCGCGACCGCGCTGATCGACACCGGCAGCCGCATGGACGAAGTCATCTTCGAAGAGTTCAAGGGCACCGGTAACTCGGAAATCGTGCTGGACCGCAAGGTTGCGGACAAGCGTATCTTCCCGGCGCTGGATGTCGGCAAGTCCGGCACCCGCAAGGAAGAGCTGCTGGTCGAGAAGCCGACGCTCAGCAAGATGTGGGTGCTGCGCCGCATCCTCATGCAGATGGGCACGGTCGACGCGATGGAATTCCTGCTCGACAAGATGAAGGATTCCAAGACCAACGAGGATTTCTTCGCGACCATGAACCAGTAAGCGCGGCGGCGGCTGCGCGGATGTGCGGCCACCCTGCCATATATTTTGCGGTGAGAGCCGGGCCATGTATATGGTCCGGCTTTCTTCATTTTCACATACAGGGACGTTAGGCCGTCATGCTCGACCTTATCGCCACCGCCGCTTCGGCCGCCCAGGGGCTCGGTTCCCCGGCGGATATCTGGCAGCATATCGTCAACGACTTCAGCAATATCGGGACGCCCAGCGCCCTGGCCGCCTTTGGCCAGGTGCTGATGATCGATATCCTGCTGGCGGGCGACAATGCGATCGTCGTTGGCGCGCTGGCCGCCGGCCTGCCGCCCAAGCAGCGCCAGCAGGTCATCCTGATCGGCATCATCGCCGCGCTGGTGCTGCGCATAGGCTTTGCGCTGGTGGTCAGCCAGCTGATGCAGATTGTCGGCCTGATCCTGGCCGGCGGCCTTTTGCTGTTGTGGGTCAGCTGGAAGATGTGGCGCGAATTGCGGCCCAATGCCGGCGCGCATACGCCTGATGATCCGAGCGACGACGATGTATCGGGCGTGCGCCCGGCCAAGAGCTTTGCCGCCGCCGCCTGGTCGGTGGCGATCGCCGACGTCAGCATGAGCCTGGACAATGTGCTGGCCGTGGCCGGCGCGGCGCGGGAACATCCCGGCATCCTGATCATCGGCCTGATCCTGTCGGTGGCGATGATGGGCATCGCGGCGAACATCATCGCCAAATATATCGAGCGCTTCCGCTGGCTGGCCTATCTGGGCCTGGCGGTGATCGTCTATGTTGCCTGCTCGATGATCTATGACGGCATCATGGACCGGTCGGTCGGCATATTGACGCTCTTCTGATCGATCTGATCGACGCTATCGCAATCGGCCCGCCCACGCTCAGTCGTCGGCGGGCCTTTTCATGCCTGCGGGCCGCCAGGGATGGCCGATCCAGCGCGCTACGGCATCGCGCAGCCCCCAGCGCAGGTTGATGCGCCGTTCGGTGATGCCGGGCAGGCTCCAAATGTCGAGCCCCACCAGCGGGCGGAAGGGGTTGCGCCGGCCATAGGCCCAGAGTTCGACGCGGGTGGAACGCTGTGCCGCTTCGCCCCGCGCATGGAAGCCGAATGTGTCGGCGATCACCAATTTGTTGGCAGGGACCGGAAACTGGCGCGGCGGGGGGAGGCCAAGACCGGCCAGTTCCGCTTCGTCGATCCGCAGCGATCCGCGCGCCGACAGGCGGCAATCGCCATCACGCGCTGTCAGGCTGCGCTGTTTCTCCCAGGCCGCGCGCGCGGGGGTCAAGCGATGCGATCCGGGCACATAGGTGAAGGGGCCGCCTTCGGCCGGGACATCCTCCAGGAACAGCCAGGCCTTCATCGCGGGATGGAAGGTATCGGCGTGCAGTTGGGTCTGCGGATCGGGCGCGCCGTCCCGCCGATGGGTGAGAATGGTCTGGATGTAGATCAGCGGCTCGACGTTGAAGCCGGCGGCATAGCGCGCCAGCGCACGCCAGCGGGGATGATCGAGAAAGCGGGCCATAGCGGGCATGGCGCGCCGTGCAGCCCCGTCCAGCGCGTAACGGCGGGTGATGGTGTGGCCCTGTGCCATTTCACGTGGAACAGCCTGATAGGCCGCAATCTGCTCGCGCAGGGCAGCAAACTGCTCCGGCGGCAGGAAGTCGCGAATCTCGATGAAACCGTCGCGATCAAAGGCATGACGATCGGCTGCGGAGAGATCTGCGGCGAGACGCGAGCGACGACGGGCTGTCATCCATTGGGCGAGCCTGACGCGCCCGACATGGAGGCCCAGCGCATTGAGCCGGGACGAACCGATCAGCGGATTGTCGAGAAAAGATTTGGCGCCAGTTGCCAGCTGCACGGTCCACCATGGCAGCAGGATCAGCTTGGCCAATCGGGGCATGTTCTTGTTCTTCCGGGACGGCTGCATCTCCTGTCGGATACTGCAAATGGCGATCAATAGGGAAGGGCGGGCAGACCGCCTGCACAAAAAAAGGGACGGCATGTGCAAATGCCGTCCCTGATAGGATTATGCAGATCAACCAGAGGCTTAGGGGATCAGGATGGTGCTGCCGGTCGTCTGGCGCCCTTCCAATGCGCGATGGGCGTCCGCGGCGTCGGCAAGAGCGAAGCTCTGGCCGATCTGCGCTGACACGATCCCGCGTGCCATACGGTCGAACAGGCGTTCGGCGGTGTTGGCCAGATCTTCCGCCGTCGCGACATAGTCGAACAGGGTCGGGCGGCTGATATAGAGCGAGCCATTGCGGCTGAGGTCGAGCAGGCTGATCGGCGGCACCGCGCCCGATGCATTGCCATAGCTGACCAGCAGGCCGCGGCGGCGCAGGCTCGCGAGCGATGCGGCCCAGCTATCCTTGCCGACGCCATCATAGGCGACGGCGACGCCCTTGCCGTCGGTCAGGTCGCGCACCTGTGCCACCAGATCGTCGAGCGGGCCGGACAGGCTGTGATCGGCATCGACTTTGGCCGCCTTTTCCGGCGATCCGCTATGGGCGATCACGACCACGCCCTTGTCGCGCAGCCAGGGCACCAGCACCGATCCCACGCCGCCCGCGGCGGCATGAACCAAGGCGACATCGCCGGGCAGCAGATCGATCATGTCCTCGGCGAGGTAGCAGGCGGTCATGCCCTTGAGCATCATCGCGGCGGCATCGCGCGTGCTGACAGCATCCGGGATGCGCACGACCCGATCGGCCGGGACGATGCGGTGGGTGGCATAGGCGCCCAGGCCCGCCGCGCAGCCGACCTTGTCCCCCACGGCAATGCCGTTGACGCCAGGACCGACGGCGAGGACATGGCCCGCACCCTCCGATCCCAGCGTCAGGGGCAGGGGGGCAGGGTAGAGGCCGGTGCGATAATAGGTGTCGATGAAATTGAGGCCGACCGCATCCTGCGCGATCAGTACCTCGCCCTCACCCGGCGCGCCGGGATCGAAGCGCTCCCGCTCGATCGCCTCGGGCCCGCCATGGGCCCGGACGATCATCCGCCATGCATCACCCGACATCAGGCGAGCGCCTGCGCGAAGAAGTCGGCGGTGCGGCGGTCGGCCAATTGCGCGGCTTCCTCGACCCGGCGATCGCCCATCTCGGCGGCGAAGCCATGATCCAGCCCTTCATAATCATGCAGGGTGACGTGGCGGTTGTCCTTCAGCCCGTCATGCATCTTGGCCTGAACATCAGCGGGGACGAAGCCGTCATGGGTCGGGATATGCAGCATGGTCGGCTTGCCGATGGCATGTTGTTCGCCCAGCAGCCCGTCGATGCCCACGCCATAATAGCCGACAAAGGCATCGCCATCGGTGCGGCAGGCGGTCATGAAGGCAACGCGGCCGCCCAGGCAATAGCCGACGACGCCGACCTTGGCCGGGCCTTCCAGCATCGCGCGCGCGGCGCGGATGGTCGCCTCGATATCGCGGACGCCCTGATCCTGGTTGAAGCGGGGGATATAGTCGAGCGCCTGCTGCATCTGTTCGGGGATGTCAGCGTCCAGCTCGATATGCGGATCGATGCGCCAGAACAGGTCGGGCGCGATCGCCAGATAACCGGCGCGGGCCCAGCTGTCGCACTTGCGGCGGATGCCTTCATTGACGCCGAAAATTTCCTGGATGACGATGATCGCCGCCTTGGCCGGGCTGTCGGGCGTGGCGACATAGGCGTCGAACTGGCCGTCGCCTTCCAGCGTCTTGATCGGAATATAGTCTGCCATGGGATATCCTTCCGCCTTGGAGAGTCTGTTGGTCGAGGCGCATATTGGCGCCTTGGGCGAGGGGCGCAAGCGCGCTGTCACGCCCAAAAAATTTGCCATCGCCGGCCTGTTTGCGGCATGAGATGGAGCGACAGGCGGATGACCGCGACAGGGAAGGGCAGCAGATGAAAGTGACCGTCGACGTGGATTGCACCCCGGCCGAGGCGCGCGCCTTTCTGGGCCTGCCGGACGTCAGCCCCATCCACGACAAATATATCAAGACGATGCTGGACAGCATGGACGGCATCGGCAGCGTCGAGCAGATGGAGACCCTGTTCAAGAGCTTCTCGCCGATGGGCGATGCCGGCGTGCGCCTGTTCAAGCAGATGATGGATATCGGCCTGTCCGGCATGGCGGGCAAGAATGGCGACAAGAAGGATTAAGTGAGCGAGACGATCTTCGCCCTGTCGAGCGGTGCGCCGCCGGCGGGGATTGGCGTGGTGCGCGTCAGCGGCCCGATGGCGGGTGCGGCGTTGCAGGCGCTGGCCGGGCGACTGCCCACCCCCCGCATGGCGAGCCTGGCGCTGCTGAGCGATCCGCGCGACGGTACGCCGCTCGACCGGGCGTTGCTGTTGTGGTTGCCGGGGCCGCGCACCGTGACGGGCGAGGATATGGCCGAGCTCCATTGCCATGGCGGCCGCGCGGTGATTGCGGCGGTCGAGGCGGCGCTGGGGGCGATGCCGCAGTTGCGCCGCGCAACTGCGGGCGAATTCACCCGCCGCGCCTTTGCCCATGGCCGCATGGACCTGAACGAGGTCGAAGGATTGGCCGATCTGCTGGCGGCCGAGACGCAGCAGCAGCGGCGTGCCGCGCTGGCGATGATGGAGGGCCATTTCTCGCAGCGGATCGACGGCTGGCGGATGCGGCTGCTCGACCTGTCTGCGATGGCCGAAGCGGCGCTCGACTTCTCCGACGAGGATGATGTCCCCGACGCCGATATCGAGGCGCGGATCGGGCAGGGGGTGATGGCACTGGCGGATGATGTCGGCGCACTGTTATCCGCACCTTCTGCCGAGCGGCTGCGCGACGGCATTCGGGTTGTGCTGGCCGGGCCGCCCAATGCCGGCAAGTCGACCTTGCTCAACCGGTTGGTGGGACGCGAGGCGGCGATCGTGTCCGACATTGCCGGCACCACCCGCGACCGGATCGAGGTGCCCGCTGCGATCGGCGGCACCGCCTTCCTGTTCACCGACACGGCCGGGCTGCGCGACGAGACCGGCGATGCGATTGAGGCGATCGGCATCGATCGCGCACGCGCCGCGCTGGAGGCGGCGGACATCATCCTGTGGCTGGGCGACCCGGCCGAGGCACCGCGCGAGGATGCGCTGCTGATCGCGGCGCAGAGCGATGTCGCGCTATATGGTTCCGACCGGGCCGGTTTGCGTCTGTCGGCGCGGACGGGGGCGGGGGTGGACGCGCTTGTGACGATGCTGCTCGATCGGGCGGCGACGCTGCTGCCGGGCGAGGGCGACTACGCCCTGCATGCGCGGCAGCGGGAGGGCGTGCGGGCTTTGCATGACCATCTGATCGCGGCAGGCGCGGCCCGTGATCTGCTGGTATTGGCGGAGGAGTTGCGCCTGGGACGGCGGACGATTGATGCGCTGACCGGACAGGCGGGGACCGAGGATATGCTCGACCGTCTCTTCTCGGGATTCTGTATCGGGAAGTAGGTGAAATTTCCGCGTGTGATGGCTAATAGTGTGATGTTCCACGTGGAACGCTTTTGACCGCAGGCCCCTGAATCTGATATGGGGCCGGCATGCGAACAAGCTATGATGTGATCGTGGTCGGTGGCGGCCATGCCGGCTGCGAGGCGGCCGCTGCGGCAGCGCGCAAGGGCGCTGCGGTGGCGCTGCTCACCTTCGAGCGGGCGACCGTGGGCGCCATGTCCTGCAACCCGGCGATCGGCGGTCTGGGCAAGGGCCATCTGGTCCGTGAAGTGGATGCGCTCGACGGCTTGATCGGCCGCGCCGCTGACGCCGGTGCCATCCATTATCGCATGCTCAACAGCAGCAAGGGCGCGGCGGTGCAGGGACCGCGCGTGCAGGCCGACCGCAAGCGCTACAAGGCGGCGATCCACCGGATGCTCGACGCCCAGACGGGGCTGGAGATTGTCGAGGGCGAGGCGATCGGCCTGATCGTCCGCGAAGGCACTGTGGCGGGTCTGGCGCTGGCCGATGGCCGGACGCTGGCGGCGCCCTCGGTCGTGCTCGCGACCGGCACCTTCCTGGGCGGCAAGCTGTTCCGGGGTGAGGATGTGGATGTCGGCGGTCGCACTGGTGAGCGGGCGGCAACTGCGCTGGGCGTGCAGTTGCGCGAGATCGGCCTGCCGATCGGCCGGCTGAAGACCGGGACGCCGCCGCGCATCGACGGCCGCACCATCGACTGGGCGGTGCTGGAGGAGCAGGCGTCGGACGGCGAGGGCTGGACCATGTCGCCGTTGTCGGATCATCGGCCGCTGCCGCAACTGGCTTGTGCCATCACCCGCACCAACGAACGGACCCATGCGATCATCCGCGAAGGGCTGGGGCGGTCGCCCTTGTTCAGTGGCGCGATCGAGGGGCGGGGGCCGCGCTATTGCCCGTCGATCGAGGACAAGGTGATCCGCTTCGGCGATCGCGACGGCCATCAGATCTTCCTGGAGCCCGAAGGGCTGGACGATGCGCTGGTCTATCCCAATGGCATCAGCACCTCGCTGCCGGCCGATGTGCAGCGGGCCATGATCCGGTCGATGCGCGGGCTGGAGCATGCCGAGATCGTCGTGCCGGGCTATGCGGTCGAATATGACCATATCGATCCGCGCGCGCTGGATGCCAGCCTGGAAGTGCGGGCGCTGCCCGGCCTCTTCTGCGCGGGGCAGATCAATGGCACGACCGGCTATGAGGAGGCGGCGGCCCAGGGGCTGGTCGCCGGCACCAATGCCGCGGCGCGGGCACGGCGCGAGGCACCGATGATCCTCGATCGGGCCAGTTCCTATATCGGCGTGATGATCGACGATCTGGTGTTGCAGGGCGTGACCGAACCCTATCGCATGCTGACCGCGCGGGCCGAATATCGCCTGCGGCTGCGCGCCGACAATGCCGAGACGCGGCTGGGCGAGATCGGCCTGGCCCATGGCATCATTGGTCCGGATCGGGCGGCGCGCTTTGCCGCACGGGCCAGTGCGCGTGCCGCGATCGAAGCGGAATTGGCGCAACCCTTTACCGCGACCGAGATGGCGCGGGCAGGGGCGAGTGTGCGGCAGGATGGCGCGCGGCGCAGCCTGTTCGAATGGGCGCGCTTCCCCGAGGTGCAGGCCGATCTGCTGGTGACGCTGGCGCCGAGCCTGGCAGAGGCGCCGGCTGACCTGCGCGCCGAGATATTGGAGGACGCCCATTATGCGCCCTATCTCGAACGACAGGATGCGGAGATTGCCGCCCTGCGTCGGGATGAGCGCGTGGCCATTCCGGCGGACTTCGACTTTGCCAGCGTCGGCGGCCTGTCGACCGAGATGATCGAGCGGCTGGACGGGGCCCGTCCCGACACGTTGGCCGCTGCGGGCCGTATCCGCGGCATCACCCCGGCGGCGCTCGCCGCTATCCTTGTCCATGTGCGGCGGAAGGCAGCATGACCGAAGACGAAGCGCGGGCCTGGCTCGACGCGCATTTTGATGTTCCACGTGAAACATGGGATCGGCTGGAGCGCTATGTGTCGCTTTTGCTGTCCGCGATGGACGAGCAGAATCTGATCGCCGAATCGACGCGGCCCCATGTCTGGGCGCGGCATATCGTAGACTCGGCCCAGCTGCTCCTGCATGCCAAGGATGCGGGGGAGGGGCTGTGGATGGACCTCGGCTCTGGCGCCGGCCTGCCCGGCATTGTCGTCGCCAGCATGTCCGACCGGCCGCTGATCATGGTCGAATCGCGCCGCAAGCGGATCGACTTCCTCAATGATGTGATCGCCGAGCTGGGGCTGAGCAACGCCTCCGTCTTTGGCGGTCGGGTCGAGGTCGCGCCGCCGACCAAGTCGGCCGTCATCAGCGCCCGCGCCTATGCGCCGTTGCCCAAATTGCTCCAGTCGGCCCAGCATCTGTCCGATGAAAAGACGATTTGGGTGCTGCCCAAGGGACGAAATGCGCAGAATGAACTGGAGACCGCGCGTCCGGCATGGCAAGGTGCGTTTCATGTGGAACGCAGCGTGACCGACGCCGACAGCGCCATCATCGTCGCGCGATCCGTCAAACCTGTCAAAAAGAAGGGTCGAGGATGATTTGTATCGCCATCGCCAATCAGAAGGGCGGAGTCGGCAAGACCACCACGGCTATCAATCTGGCGACCGGCTTGGCCGCGACGGGGCTGCGCGTGTTGCTGGTCGATCTCGATCCGCAGGGCAATGCCTCGACCGGGCTGGGCGTCAATCATGCCGATCGCGAACGGTCGAGCTATGACCTGCTGGTCGGCAATTGCGAACTGGACGAGGCGGTGGTCACCACCCGCGTGCCCAAGCTGGACCTGATCCCGGCGACCCAGGATCTGTCCGGCGCCGAGATTGAGCTGATCGATTATGAGCAGCGCACCCACCGGCTGGAACGGGTGCTGGCTGAGGCCCCGGCTGGCCGCTGGGACATCTGCCTGATCGACTGTCCGCCCTCGCTCGGCCTATTGACGGTCAATGCGATGGTGGCTGCGCAGTCGCTGCTGGTGCCGTTGCAGTGCGAATTCTTTGCGCTGGAGGGGCTGTCGCAGCTGTTGCAGACGGTCGAGCGCATCCGCAGCCGGTTCAACACCGGCCTGTCGATCTTGGGCGTGGCGCTGACCATGTATGATCGCCGCAACCGGCTGACCGATCAGGTCGCCGACGATGTTCGCGCGGTGCTGGGCGACCTCGTCTTCACCACCGTCATTCCGCGCAATGTGCGCCTGTCCGAGGCGCCGAGCCATGGCGTGCCGGCGCTCATCTATGATTTCCGCTGTTCGGGGTCGGAAGCCTATATGCGTCTGGCGCGCGAATTGATCGCGCGTCTTCCCCGGCAGGAGGTAGCGGCTTGAGCGACGAAATTGGGGAAAAGCAGAAGCCGGTAAAGCGGCCGCACGGTCTGGGCCGTGGCCTGTCGGCGCTGCTGGGCGATGTGAGCCGGGAAGAGCCGGTGGCGGCGAGCGCCAACAGCGCCGCGCCGTCGAGCAAGGCGGTGCAGAATATCGAGGTTGCGCTGATCCAGCCGCACCCGGAACAGCCGCGCCGTCATTTCGACCAGGATGCGTTGCAGGAGCTGGCCGACAGCATCGCCAAGCGCGGCGTGATCCAGCCGATCATCGTGCGTCCGCACGGCGGTGGTTTCCAGATCGTCGCGGGCGAGCGGCGCTGGCGCGCGGCGCAGAAGGCGCAGCTGCATCGCATCCCGGCGATCGTGCGCGACTTCGACGAGCAGGAAACGCTGGAAATCGCGCTGGTCGAGAATATCCAGCGCGAGGATCTCAACCCGATCGAAGAAGCCGAGGCCTATCGCAAGCTGATCGGCGAATTCCATCATAGCCAGGAAGCGCTGGGCCGCATCGTCGGCAAGTCGCGCAGCCATATCGCCAATCTGATGCGCCTGCTCGACCTGCCCGATCCGGTGCAGCAGGCGGTGTCGCACGGGCGGATCAGCATGGGCCATGCCCGCGCGCTGATCGGCGTGCCGGGCTGCGAATCGATGGCGTTGATGGTCGAGCAGAAGGGGCTTTCGGTCCGCGAGACCGAGCAGCTGGTGCGCAAGACCAAGAAGGGCGAGGATGCCGAGCCCAAGTCGCGCGGCGCAACTCCCGGTGGCAAGGATGCCGATATCGCCGCGCTGGAACAGCATCTGGCCGATATTCTCGGCCTGAAGGTCGAGATTGCCGACAGCGGTGAGGGACCGGGCACATTGTCGCTGCGCTATTCGACCCTCGACCAGCTGGACATGCTGTGCCAGCGCCTGTCGGGCGAGCGGATCTAAAAACGCCGCGTCGGTTCGGTTCTGGATGAGGGGGACGTGCAAAGCGCTTCCCCCTCACAGAATCAGGCACTAGGCTGGTGCCATGGCCGATATCCAATCCACCCAAGCCGCCGCCCCCGCCATCATCCGCCGCGCCGATTATCGCGTGCCCGACTGGCTGATCCCCGACATCGCCCTCGACTTCGACCTGGATGCCGCGCGGACGCGGGTCTGGTCCGACATGTCGGTGGCGCGCAATGGTGACCATGACCGGCCGCTGCGGCTGGACGGTGACGGGCTGGTGCCGCTGGCGGTGAAGGTCGACGGCCGCAGCCTCAACGAAACGGAATGGACGCTGGAGGCCGGCGCGCTGGTTGTGCCGCTCAGCGATGCGACGCACAAGGTCGAGGTGCTGGTCGAGCTGGCGCCCGAGAGCAACAGCAAGCTGATGGGCCTTTATGCCAGTGGCGGGCTGCTCTGCACCCAGTGCGAGGCGGAGGGCTTCCGCCGCATCACCTTCTTCCCCGACCGGCCGGATATCCTGTCGCGCTACAGCGTGAAGCTGACCGCCGACAAGGCGCGCTACCCGATCTTGCTCGCCAATGGCGATCCGGTCGAGCAGGGCGATCTGGAGGGGGGCCGCCATTGGGCGCTGTGGAATGATCCTTTCCCCAAGCCCTGCTATCTCTTCGCGCTGGTGGCCGGCGACCTCGCCTGCAACGCCGACCGTTTCGTGACGATGAACGGGCGCGAAGTGGCGCTGGGCATCTGGGTGCGCGAGGCCGACCTGCCGCGCACCGACCATGCGATGCAGGCGCTCAAGAACAGCATGGCCTGGGACGAGCGCGTCTATGGCCGCGAATATGATCTGGACGTGTTCAACATCGTCGCGGTGGCCGACTTCAATTTCGGCGCGATGGAGAATAAGGGCCTCAACATCTTCAATTCGCGCTACATATTGGCCGATCCCGAGACCGCGACCGACATCGACTATGATGGTGTCGAGGGCGTGGTGGCGCATGAATATTTCCACAACTGGTCGGGCAATCGCGTCACCTGTCGCGACTGGTTCCAGCTGTCGCTGAAGGAAGGCTTCACCGTCTTTCGCGACCAGAATTTCTCGGCCGACATGGGCAGCCATGCGGTCAAGCGGATCGAGGATGTGCGCATCCTGCGCGCGGCCCAGTTCCAGGAGGATTCCGGCCCGCTGGCGCATCCGGTGCGGCCCGAATCCTACATGGAAATCAGCAACTTCTATACGGCGACCATCTATAACAAGGGCGCCGAGCTGATCCGCATGATGGCGCTGATGCTGGGCGCGGAGCGGTTCCGCGCCGGCACCGACCTCTATTTCGACCGGCATGATGGCGAGGCGGCGACCTGCGAGGATTTTGTCCGCGCGATGGAGGAGGGCGGCGAGATCGACCTTGGCCAGTTCCGCCGCTGGTATGAGCAGGCGGGCACGCCCCATGTCCGCGCGCTGCTGAGCCATGATCCGGTCAGCCGCACGGCAGAACTGTTGCTGGAACAGAGCGTGCCGGCGACGCCGGGCCAGCCCGACAAGCGGCCGATGGCGATCCCGCTGCGCGTCGCGCTCTATGATCCGGCGACCGGCAGCCATCATGGTGACCAGTTGCTGATGCTGACGGAGGCGCAGCAGCGTTTCACGTTCGACAATTTCGCCAGCCTGCCGATCCTGTCGATCAACCGCGGCTTTTCCGCGCCGGTGATCGTCGAGACCAATCGCAGCCAGGCCGACCTTGCCTTCCTGTCGGCGCATGATGACGATCCCTTCGCCCGTTATGAGGCGATGCAGCAGCTGATGGTCAATGTGCTGGTCGGCCAGGTGGCGGGCCAGAGCGTCGATATGAGCGCGGTGGTCGACGCGGTGCGCAACACCATCACCGATCCGCTGCTCGATCCGGCCTTCGTCGCGGAGGCTGTGCGCCTGCCGAGCGAAGCCTATCTGGGCGACCAGATGAAGCAGGTGGACCCGGATGCTATCCATGCCGCCCGCGATGCCCTCCAGACGCGCCTGGGCGCCGATCTGGAGCCGCTGTGGCGCGATATCCATGCCAGAACCAAGGCGAACGGCTTTGCGGTCTCCCCGGCCGCCAAGGGCGCGCGCAAGCTGCGCAATGTCGCGCTGCTCTATTTGGTCGCCTCGGGCGCCGAAGACGGCCCGGCGATCGCCTATGCCCAGTATAGCGAGGCCGACAACATGACCGAACGCCAGTCGGCACTGGCGACGCTGGCAAGCGGCACCAGCCCTGAGCGGGAGGCGGCGCTCGACATCTTCTATAATCGCTACAGCGACGACGCGCTGACGCTGGACAAATGGTTCCAGACCCAGGCCTTCGCCTTCCATCCCGATACGGTGGAGCTGGTTGCAGAGCTGGGCCAGCACAAGGCGTTCACGCTCAATAACCCGAACCGGGTGCGATCGCTCTATGGCGCCTTTGCCGGCAACCAATGGGCGTTCCACCACAAGTCGGGCAAGGGCTATCGGCTGGTCGCCGACTGCATCATCGCGCTCGACAAGCTCAATCCGCAGACGGCGGCGCGGCTGGTGCCGCCGCTCGGCCGCTGGAAGCGCTTCGATGAAGGCCGCGCCGCACTGATGCGGGCGGAACTGCAGCGCATCCTGAACGAGCCCGGCCTGTCCAAGGACGTGACCGAGCAGGCGAGCAAGAGCCTGGAGGGATAAGGGAAAGGCGGCGGCCGGGGCGCTCAAACCCCGGCCGGGCCATCAGTCCTTTTGCGCCGCGACCCAGGCGGCGACGTCGGTCGCCACCTTGTTGGCGGCGCTGTTGAGTGGCGCGCCGACGCTGCCGGCGTCGATCTTGCCGCCGACCGGCGCGCTGGCGGTGAAGCGCTGGCGGGCGATCGCGACGCCGGCCGGGGTCATCAGTGCCGCGTCGAAGGTGACGACGGCGTTGTTGCTGGCCTGGTCGATGGTGAAGCTGATCAGCTCGCCGCTCAGGCGCTGGCCGCCGTCACCGGAAAACTGGCCGGGATCGAGCACGATCCGGTCGGTGGTTGCCGACACGGTTTCGGCCAGCAGGCGGCGGAACAGATGGCGGGGCGTTTCGGCCCATTGCACCTTGGTGACATAGGCGACGGAGGTCGGCGTCACCTGCACCGGCACGCGCACCGTGTCGATGACGCGCGCGGCTTCGGGATCGACGATGATCAGGCTGCGGCCGCCGCCGGCATTGCTCTGCGTGCCTGTCGGCACCTTGTGCGCGGCGTCTAGCGTCAGCAACTGCTGCGGCGGCTTGCTGCCGATCGAGACGCAGCCGGACAGGGCGATTGCAGCGGCCAGCGCCAGCGATGCGCCACCCAGTTTCTTGTGGACCATCATCCGGCTCCCTTTCATGGCTTATAGTCGGGCAGCTGGGGCGATCCGACGATCGAGCCCGCGCCCTGCTGGTCGAGTTTTTCGGCGACGCCGCGGAAGGCGCGCGACATTTCGCGCAGGTCGCGAACCAGGCGATTCACTTCCGGCATGGTCTGGTTGCTGAAGGCATGCACGCCCGGCTGCGCTTCGGCGATCGTCTTGTCGAGCGTGTCGATGCTGCGGCTGGCCGAGGCGACGCTCTTGCGCAGGTCGGCCATCAGCGGACGGCCTTCGTCGTTGATCAGGCCGTTGGTGGTCGCGGCCAGCTCGCCAATCTGCTGCGCGGCGACGCCGGTGCGCTGCACAGCGATGCGCGCTTCGGCGAGGGTCGCGGCGATTTCCGGGCTGCGATCGGCCAGCGATCCGGTCACCCGGTCAAGATTGGCGAGGATGCCGGCGATCGACTGCTGATTCTTGTCGTTGAGCAGCTCGGTCAGCTTCTCGGTCAGGGTCGACAGCCGCTCCAGCAGCTGCGGCGCATTGTTGAGCAGTTCGCCCAGCGCACCCGGCTTGGTCGGGATCACCGGCACGCCGTCGGGACAGGCGGAAGTGATATTCTCGGCCGGGCAGATGATCGGCGGCGCGCCCTTGACCGCGCCGTCCAGCACGATCTCGCTGACGCCGGTGAAGCCCACGCCGGCGATTGTCGCGGTCGTGCCCTGCAGCACGGGGGTGCCGTCCTTCACCGAAATGCGCACCTTCACGAAGCTGGGGTCGCGCTTCCACAGCTCGATCTTCTCGACCTGGCCGGAAGGGACGCCGGAATAATTGACGCCCGATCCCTTGGCGAGGCCGTTCACCGACTGCTTGAAGAAGATGTCATATTCCTTGTTGTCGCCCTGCGACAGGCGCGAGAACCAGAAGGCCGCCGCCATGATGGCGGCCAGCAGCAGCAGCGTGACCGCGCCGACCAGCACATGATTGGACCGGGTTTCCATATCCTATTGCCTTCCGTCCGCTTGTTTTTCGGCAGCGGCCTTGCCGCGTTCGCGCGTGACCGCCGCGGTTGCGGCGCGGCCTCGCGGACCGTTGAAATATTCCTGAATCCAGGGGTGATCGAGCGCCAGCAATTCGTCGATCGTCCCGACCGCGATCACCTTCTTGTCGGCCAGCACCGCGACACGGTCGCAGATCGAATAGAGGGTGTCGAGATCATGGGTGATGAGGAAGACGGTGAGGCCCAGCGTTTCCTGCAACTTGCGCGTCTGGTCGTCGAATGCGGCCGCGCCGATCGGGTCGAGGCCCGCGGTCGGCTCGTCGAGGAACAAGAGGTCCGGGTCGAGCGCCAGGGCGCGGGCCAGGCCGGCGCGCTTCTTCATGCCGCCCGACAGTTCGGCCGGATATTTGGGGCCGGCTTCGGCCGGCAGGCCGGTCATGCGGATCTTGTAGGCGGCGATCTCGTCGCGCAGCACCGGGCCGATATTGGGATAATATTCGCGGATCGGCACTTCGACATTCTCGGCCACGGTCAGCGTCGAGAAGAGGGCGCCACCCTGGAACAGCACGCCCCAGCGCTTGCGGATCGCCAGAGCCTCGTCATCGTCGAGGCGGCCGACCATATCCTCGCCAAAGACATGGACTTCGCCCTCGTCGGGCACCTGAAGGCCGATGATCGAGCGCATCAGCACCGACTTGCCGGTGCCCGATCCGCCGACCACGCCCAATATCTCGCCCTTGCGCACGTCGAGGTCGAGATTTTCGTGGACGGTCTGGTCGCCGAAGCTGTTCTTCAGGCCGCGCACCGAAATGGCGATGTCGTCGGACGCGACCGCGCGCTCGATCCGCTCTTCCTTGGCCTGGCGTTCATCGGTGGTCATCAGTTCCAGCCCACCCAGGTGAAGAAGACGGCGAAGAAGGCATCGAGCACGATCACCAGGAAGATCGCCTGGACCACGGCCGCCGTGGTGCGCAGGCCGACTTCCTCGGCATTGGCCTTGACCTGCATGCCCTGGAAACAGCCGCTGATGCCGATGATGAGGCCGAACACTGGCGCCTTGATCAGGCCCACCCACAGATCGTGGATCGGCACCACTTCGCGCAGGCGCTGGACGAAGGTGATCGGCGGAATGTCGAGCGACACGGCGCACAGGAAGCCGCCGCCGATGATCGCGATGATCGAGGAATAGAAGCCGAGCAGCGGCATCATCACGACCACCGCCAGGGTGCGCGGCAGCACCAGCGCCTCCATCGGCGAGACGCCGATGGTGCGCATCGCATCGACCTCCTCGGTCAGCTTCATCGTGCCGAGCTGCGCCGCGAAGGCGGAGCCGGAGCGACCGGCGACCATGATCGCGGTCATCAGCACGCCCAGTTCGCGGAAGGTGAGGCGGCCGACCAGGTTGATGGTCAGCATCTCCATGCCGAACTGGCGCAACTGGACAGCGCCCTGCTGGGCGATGACGATGCCGATCAGGAAGCTCATCAGGCCGATGATGCCCAGCGCCGAGACGCCGACCACCTCGAACCGCTGGACCACGGCATTGATGCGGAAGCGGCTGGGATGGCGGATCAGGCCCCAGACCGTGACCAGCACGCCGCCAAAGAAGCCGAGCAGGCCGACCAGCGTGTTGACGGAATTGATCACCGCCTCGCCGATCTGGCCCAATACCCGGTTGAAGGGGGAAACATAGGTCGGGCGGATATCGACCGGCTCGTCGATCTTGCCGACCGCGCCGATCAGTCGCTTGCAGTCCGTGCTGCCGCCGGACACTTCGGTTTCCAGCCGCTTGGCGGTGCGATGGATGGTCCAGGCGCCGATCGTGTCCATATGATCGATATCGGCGACGTCGATGCTTGCGACCGGGCCGGAAATGGCATCCAGCCGGTTCGGCATGTCGTGCAGACAGGCGATCGACCAGGTGCCGGACAGGCGTATGACCTTGCCGCCGTCGTCGCGGCTTTCCTCAACGAGATCAGCGGCTTTGTTCATGTGGAGGGATTAGTGGTCCATTATCGGTTGCGCGGCAAGCCGAAACGGCCCATCCGCCAGACAGAACGACGGGCAAGGGCAAAAGTTTCGGACACGGCATGACATACAGGCTGGCGATTTACGACATGGACCGCACGGTGACCTTTTCGGGCACCTATACCGGCTTTCTCATCCATGTGGCCGCCCATATGGCGCCCTGGCGATTGATCTTCCTGCCGCTCATTCCCTTCGTCATGCTGGCCTATGTGGTGAAGCTGATCAGCCGCCAGACGCTGAAGGAAACCAACCAGTGGCTGATGATCGGCGGTCGCGCCGACCGGACGAAGTTGCAGCCGCATATCGAAAGCTATGCCGACAAGGTGATGGCGAAGAATGTCCGCGCCGGCGCGCTGGAGCAGATCGCCAAGGACCGTGCGGCGGGCTATCGGCTGGTGCTCGCCACCGCCTCCTACCGCCTCTATGTCGAGGCGATCTCGCGGCGGCTGGGCTTCGACACGGTGATCGCGACCGACCATGTCGGGCAGGATCTGCCCTATGTCCGCGCCAAGATTTCCGGTGAGAATTGCTATGACACCGGCAAGCTGCGGATGATCAAGGCGTGGATGGCGGCCGAGGCGATCGACCGCAGCCAGGCGCATATCCGCGCCTATTCCGACCATGTGTCGGACGCGCCGATGCTGGAGTTCGCTGACGAGGCCTTCGCGTCCAACCCGCATCCGCCGCTCGCCAAGCTGGCGGCCGAGCGCGGCTGGACGCGGGTGGACTGGAGCTAGGTTCACCGCATCGCTGTGCGGGCGAGCGCGTCGCAATCGGCGTCGCCCACGGTCGGCTGCTTCTCGCCGCCGATCGCATCGCCGATCATCCTGATGATGCCCTTGGCCGAACGGGCGTCCCTGGGCAGCTGAATATCGGGGGTCTTGATCGTGCCGCCGACCGGTACGCTGCCCTTCAGCCGTAACAGGCTGTCCTGCTTGGGAACCCCATTCAGTGCCAGCGCCAGCCGCTCGTCCGACAGGCGGATCGTGCCGGTGGCATGGGTCTGGGCGCGGGAGGTGTCGATCAGCACCGGACCCGGCCGGGCGATCCCGTCGCGCACATCCAGCCGGGTGATGATGCAGCGCAGGACGGCTTCCTTCCGCTTCGACAGGGTCAGGCCGCGGCCGACATCCTGCCCCATCAGCGCGGCGGTGCGGTCCGGGATGCGGCCGTCGCGGGCGACCAGCGCGATCGTGCCGGTCGATGTGCCCAGCGCCTGACGGATGGTTCTGCCCCGTCCCCTGACCGCGACCCGGCCGACCAGCGCGCCGTCGATCCGGGCGTCGGGGAAGAAATCGAGCAGCCGTGCGCCGCGCATCGCCATGGCGATATCGAGTAGGGGACCGCCGTCGCGCTGATCGACGCCGATCCGGCCCGACAGCGTGCCGCGTGTGAGGCCCAGCGTCAGCGGTTCGACTGACAGCCGGCTGCGTTCCAGGCTGATCGTGCCAGTGAGCGAGCGGAACGGGCTGGGGCCGGGCCACAGCAATTGCCGGACCTGGAGGTCCAGTTTGCCGTCCGTGTGATCGACGGTGGCGAGGTCGATCGCCGTATCGGGGATCAGGCGCGGTCCGAGCTGCGCGCGCTTGGCCGCCGCCTTCGCCTTGCCGGCATTGCTCGACAGATCGTCGAAATCGAAGCGGTCGGCGCTGAGCGCGCCGTCGATCCGGGTACGGCCGTCGCGTTTGCGGATGGTGGCATGGCCGGCAATGTCGGACCGGCCGATCGTGCCTTTCAGCCCCTCGACGATCCAGTCCGGCCGGTCGCGCGTGACCCGCGCGGTCAGGCGGACCGGCTGGGTGCCGGGCAGGCCGGCCTCGATGATGGCGTCGAGCAGGGCGAGGTCGGTGCCATGGGCGGTCGCCTCGCCGCGCAGATGGCCGATGTCGAGCGGGCCATCCATGGTGCCTTTCAGGGTGAAGCCGACCGCATCGCCACTGATCGCCGCGTCGAACGGCCAGCGCTGGCCCGGCCGGCTGTCGCGGATCGGGCCGCCGGTCGCGGTGACGGTCACGGGATGGCCGCGCACATCGCCGCTGCCCGACAGGCGCAGGCCGCGCGGATCGACCGTCAGCGCGGCATCGACCGATCGCCCGCGCTTGTCGTCGCGATAGGCGATGCGGCTGTCGGCGACGATCAGGCTGTGCAGCGCCGGACGGCCGCCGCGCCGATCGCTGCCCTTGCTGCGCTCGCCGCTCCAATTCTCGCGGCCCTGCGCGTCGCGATAGAAATGGAGCCGGGCGCGGCGGGCCTCCAGCCGCTCCAGCACCGGTCCGCCGGTCAGCAGGCCCCAGACCGAAAAGCCGGCGCGGATCTCGCCGATCCGGGCCAGGTCGGGCAAAGCGGGCCTGACCCATCCGGGTTGCGGCACGCGCAGGTCGCGCAGGGTGACGACGGGGTGGAAGGACAGGCTGTCCTCCCGCGTCATCGCGCCGATCGTCACCGGCTTGCCGATGCGGTCGGACAGGCGGCGTTCGATCGGCCCCTTCATCCAGCCCCAGGGAAAGGCGGCGAGCGCCAGCAGCAGGATCGCGCAAAGCAGGATCAGGCCCACCAGCCCACGCACCACCCATCCTTTTGCCCCGCTGGCCATTCCTGTCGCTCTCCCGTCCGGCCCGGTCGGCCGTGTCGGCGCTCAACGCGCGGCGTTGCGGCTTGGTTCAGAGCACACGATTGGGCAGCGGTTCTTCCGCCACGAAGGCGCGGATATTGGCGAGCAGCATCTGCGCCATCTGCGCCACCGCCGCGTCGGTCGCGCCGCCGGTGTGGGGGGTGAGGATGCAGTTCGGCACATCGGCCCAGCGCGCCGGATCGGTCGGTTCCTGCGCATAGACGTCAAGCGCCGCGCCGCCCAGCCGGCCGGCGCGCAGGGCGTCGATCAGCGCGTCCTCGTCGACCAATTGCCCGCGCGCGACATTGACCAGCAGGCCATTGGGGCCAAGCGCATCGAGGATCGCGGCGGAGATCATGCCGCGATTGTCGTCGGCCGCCCGCGCGGCGACGACCAATATGTCGCTCTCGCTCGCCAGTGCCGCCAGGCTCTCGCTGCGCGGCCAGGCGAGGCCGGGCTTGTCGCGCGGCCCCCACCAGCGGGTCGTCATGCGCAGCGCATCGGCGCGTGCCGCGATGGCGATGCCGATGCTGCCCATGCCGACGATGCCCAGCCGGGCGCCGGCGACCGAGCGGGTGATGGTCTTGCCGCCGGGCAGCCATTCGCCTGCGCGCAGCGCCCGGTCGCCGCTGACGATCTGGCGCCGATGGGCGAGGATCAAGCCGATCGCATGGTCGGCGACATCCTCCGCATTGGCGTCGCCCGCATGGCTGACGGCGATGCCGTTCGCCCGCGCCCAGTCGAGGTCGACCCCGTCATAGCCGACGGTGAAGCAGGCAATCAGCCGCAGCCGGCCCATCGCCGCCAGCATCGCGGGATCGAGCCGGAACTCGCCGGCCGTCACCACTATCTCCGCCTCGGCAAGGCGGGCGCGCCCGGCCTCCTCCCATAGCCCCATGACGTCATATTGCATCGCCAGGATCGGCAGTAGCGGCGCCAGATGGGGCTGGGCGATCAGGATGACCGGGCGCAGGCGCTCCATTATCCTATCGCCTTCAGCGCCTGGGCGAAGTCGGCGATCAGATCGTCGGCATCCTCGCAGCCGATCGAGATGCGCACCATATTGTCGCCGATCGCCAGCGCCTTCTTGCGCTCGGCCGGCACCGACAAATGTGTCATCGCGGCGGGATGGCTGGCCAGCGTCTCGGTACCACCCAGACTCACCGCCAGCTTGGCGATCTTGAGCGCGTCAAGGAAGGCGAAGGCCTCCGCCTCGCCACCCTTCAGATAGAGCGAGAAGGTGGAGCCGGCGCCGGTGCAGTGGCGGCGATAGATATCGGCCTGCCGCTCGGTTTCCGGGAAGCCGAGATAGACGACCTTCTCCACCTGCGGCTGGTCCTTCAGCCAGGTGCAGACCTTCTGCGCATTCTCGCCGGCGCGGCTCATCCGCAATTCCAGCGTCTCCAGGCTGCGCAGCAGCATCCAGGCGCTGTGCGGGTCGAGGATCGTGCCGATCGTGTTGCGCATCAGGCGAATGCTGTTGATGAGCGCGTTGGACCCCAGCACGCCGCCGGCGACCAGATCGCTATGCCCGCCGGCATATTTGGTCAGGCTGTAGATGACCAGGTCGGCGCCATGGTTGATCGGCCGGTGCCACAGCGGCCCCAGGAAGGTATTGTCGATCGCGATCGGCGGGACATGATCCTCGCCGGCAAACAGCGCGTCGCGGCGAGCGACCACCGCCTCCAGATCGACCAGCACATTGGTCGGGTTGGCCGGGCTTTCCAGATAGAGCATGGCGACCCGGCCCAGCCCCTTGGCCTTCTCGATCACCGCGCCAATCTCCGCCTCGGTCGCGCCGGCGGGGAAATCGAGCCACTGCACGCCAAAGCGGCCGAGGATGCGGCCGATCAGCGATTCGGTCGCGGCATAAAGCGGGGCTGAATGGACGATCACGTCGCCCGGCTGCACCAAGGCGAGCAGGGTGGTGGCGATCGCCGACATGCCGCTGGAAAAGAGCAGGGCGTCCTCCGCTTCCTCCCACACCGACAGCCGATCCTCGGCAATTTCCTGGTTGGGACCGTTGAAGCGCGAATAGACGAGGCCCTCCGCGCCGCCGGGGCGGATGCCGGTCACCCCCTCGAAATGGCGCTTGCCTGCGGCCGCGCTCTCGAAGGCGAAGGTGGAGGTAAGGAAGATCGGGGGTTTCAGCGATCCTTCGGACAGGGTCGGGTCATAGCCATGGCCCATCATCAGGGTCGCGGGCTTCAGCTTGCGGCCGTCAATCTCCAGGATCGGGGCCTTGGGGCGGCGGCGATTATGGGGCGGCTCGACGCCGGTCAGGTCGGCTTCGGTGACGGGGGGCGGGGTTTCGCCGGTCATGTCATTCTCCTGCATCTGGCGGCCTCTGCTGTGCCGCTCATGGATGGAGGGAGTGTAACGCAGGAGCGGGGCAGGGGGCCAGCGGAGAGTGATATAATCTTTCGTGACGGGGTATGATTGTTTCTAAGCGATGACCGATTGCGGGGAGCAGATATTCTTTCGCCATGGCAGGCGACCATGAGCCGGCAATCAGGTCAAATGCGCCGATCGTCGCTATCGCGCAACGGGGGCCATTGGCGCTTGGTATGAATGATGGTGAGAATCCAGATGGTGTCTGCGTATATCTCATAGATTAATCGGTAACTGCTGTGCGGCGTGAGTTCCCGCGTGCCGGGCACTTCGCCTTCATGCCCCAGCATCGGGAAATCGGCGAGTCGGGCGACCGCCTCGCTGAACAGATCATCGATCCTGACGGCGGCGTCGCCATCGTGCGCCGCGAGATAGTCCCATATATCGGCGCGGTCCTGGCGCGCCTCCGGCGTCCAGAGAATTTTCACGCGTGATTGGAAAGGCGCGCGCGGCGGTTGGTAAATTCCGCTTCGATCTCGTCATGGTCATAACCTTGGCCCGCCTGCATCGAGGTGCGCGCCAGAGCCACCTTGCGCTCGACGAAACCACTATGCTCACGCTTCATCCGTTGGCGCTCGATAAATTCCCGCATCAGTTCCCGCACGACCTGCGAAGCCGGTCGATGCAGGGCATCCGTCTCAGCCATGAAATCTGCCCGGAGATCGGCTTCCAGCTTCATCGTAAAAACGGCTTCCTTGGCCATGATCTCCACTCCGGCTGGTAATGATATTGTATATACGTCATCATTGCCAACGCGACAAGGCAATCGAGCGTCCTTCAAAAACATATTGGGATCATGCTGACGGAAATCAGCTGCTGTCCGATACGGCGAGTCTGTCTTTGCACCCGAATGGCCGTCTTTGGCGC
>NZ_NOIW01000119.1:0-14828 GCF_002708645.1 Sphingobium sp. IP1 | reverse complement strand
GATGCCACCACGTGAGTGGACCATGGCGAAGGCGCAATTTGCCGTGATCTTCGGCGAACGTTTCATCAGAGCCATGGCGGCCTGATGATCAACCGCCCGGCCGCACACGGAAATCCTGACAGTCCCCACGCGCGCCGTTTGAACATTGGAAGACCCAGACTTTTTTTGCGGCCCTACATTGCGACGGCCTAACGGCGCCCTGGATCATAGACCAGCCTATGACCAAGCAGGTTTTTGAAACCTATGTCGAGACGCAACTCGCGCCGGTACTCAATCCGGGCGACGTCGTCATTCTCGATAACCTCCCCGGCCCCAAAAGCGACAAGGCCGCAGAAATCCTCAAGAAGCGAGGAGCCTGGTTCCTCTTCCTTCCACCTTACAGCCCGGATTTGAACCCTATTGAAATGGCTTTCGCCAAGCTCAAAGCACATCTCCGGCGCATCGGTGCCCGAACAATCGACGATCTCTGGCGCGCCGTCGGCAATATCTGCGAACTCTACACGCCAGAGGAATGCTCCAACTTCCTTAATGCCGCTGGCTATGGTTCCGATTAAACGCTCGATGCTCTAGCGGCACTTTAGAAGCGATGATCGTGAGCGAAGCATTGGAGCAGCACGTCATAACCCGGTCATTGGCGGGCTAGGCCGTAGATCTGTAATTGCAGAGCTAGGTGGTGCCGATCCCTTGAGGGTTTCATGGATCTGTCCACACTGGCTGAGGCGAGGCCTGATCGTGCTGTATCGGGTCTCACAGAGGCGAACGTTGCATTGACTCGATGCGAGCTTTGCAGCCCATCTGACTACCTTCGCAGATCGTTCGTCCCTGCGTTCCCTCTCGAGACACCACCCTCGGATCAGCTTTGACGCTTCACCGCTGGCATACCGCTTTTACTGCATCTCACGCCTGGAACAAAGTGCCATCACGTAACATGGCGTGCATGATGACCGCGAGGCGCCGAGCTAGGGCGACACGGGCCTTCTTCAGGCCGCGCCTCTTAGCGATCTTCATGGCCCACGTCTTGAGCGCGAAGTTTTCCCGGCTTCGGGTCAGGATCGAGTTGGCAGCTTCATACAACAACTTGCGCACGGCCCCGTCGCCTTGTTTGGTGATCCTGCCGGTCCAGTCGAGTTCGCCTGATTGATGGCGTCTGGGCACCAGGCCGAAGTAGGCACCGGCGTTGCGCGATTGTCGGAAGCGGCCCGCCTCGTCGACTGCAGCTGCAAAGGCAGCCGATGTCTGCACGCCGACGCCTGGAATGGTCATGAGGATTTCACAGGCTTGCGACTGACTGCGATTACGCGCAACCGCCGATCCATTTCCTTGATCTGCTCCATCAACTCGGCACGCACCGACAACAAGAAGGCGATGGCTTCACCCAGACCAGGAATGTGGGCGGCCTGCATGATCCTTTCGAGGAATGCCTTTCCTTGCCCGGCGCCTGGGCGATAGCCAAACGTGGCGCAAAGACCGCGGATGATGTGGTCGAGCCGGACGCGGGCTTCCACCAAATGGCTCCGCGCGGTGATGACGCTGCGCACACCGTGCGCTGCTGAGGATTTGACTTGTACCTCCTTGTAGAAGCCGGTGCGTGCCAGTTGGGCGAGCCCGGCGGCATCATGCGGATCGGTCTTGTTCGCCTTCATTGCCTTCAGGTTCTGGTGCGCCTGGCGGGCATCGATACACACGACCCGAACGCTTCACCCAGGTCGATACGGAGGCGGTCCGGCGCGAGGAACAGACGCTAGCGCGGCAATGGGCGGTGGACCTGAGGATGGACGCGATCCTGTCCACCGACGGGCACAGTGACCGCCCGCTGCTGGTCGACGAAAGGAGCGTTTGGATGCATGGCGACGTGCTGGGCATATCATGTGCAGGGGCGCTGAAAATCGCGGCGATCGCGACGCCTGTCAGCCGCAAAAGCGCTGTCGAACTGTCGGGCCTGCTCCACGCTGTCGGGCTGACGCGGATCAGCTCACCCTTCGTCATCGAGGCGATAGATGCGCTGGCCGGCGCGCGGCAGGTGAGCGTGTGCGTCTATGAAGCCAACGGCGGCTTCCTGCTGGCGACGCCGGTGGTGCTGGACGGATGGAGACTCAGCGCGTTGCCGACGCGGGACGCGGTGTTGCCAAAATCCTAGTGATGCTGGTCGATGCGAAGCGGCGCGGCGTCACACTGTCCGCGCTTTAGGCGCAATTGCCTGAACGCTATACGATCAGCGAGCGGTTGCAGAACTATCCCACGTCATCCAGACAGCTAAGATGCCTTGTCTTATCGCCGCACTTGAAAATGAACGGGGCGAGATAACCGGCGTGCAACGTACCTACTTGCCTCCCGGTGGCACGGGTATCAGAGCGACGCCGCCAATTCCTAGCGCTTCATGATCGAAGCGCTGCGCCGGTTCGCCATCTATCGCAACGCGCGATAGCCTTTACCGAGAACCGGCTGTCCCGATCGACGCGGATTTGCTTTGCCATCCACGCCAAAGCGGCTATTCGCGGAAAAAGCCCATGCGATCAAAGCCGATAAATCATAAATTTCAGCGATTCGCGGACGTATTGCTAACGGCGTCCGTCCATTTCGACGCGTTTCGCGCCGACCCAGGCGCCTATCTGACGGCGACCAAATGGTGGATCAAGCGCAAGCGTGTTCGGGCCCGGGGCCAGTTCGCTCCCCTGCTCAGCCGTTCGCCCCGGGCCTATATGCTCTGGGCCTTGCGGCAGGAGCAGGCGGACAGGGTGGCCAGTCCGGTCGACCTATCCCGGCCGATCATCGCGCTGGTCGACATCAGGACCGATCCCCGTCCGGATGAAGTCGCCGTTACGCTGGCGAGCCTGTCGGCAGAAGGTGTGCCGGCATTGCTGGTCGGATCGCCCGAGACACCCGACCTGACGGCCATTCGCGCCGTGATCGACTGGGCCGCCGCGCCTTGGCTGATGCCGCTGGCCGCCGGCGACCGGATCGCACCCGGCGCGACTGCGGCCTATCGCGCGGCGATGGCTGATCCGGCGTTGCGGCTGATATATGCGGATGACGACCTGCTGATCAGCCGGCGTCGACGGACGCCCCATTTCAAACCGGACTGGAACAGCGAGCTGTTCGCGCATCATGACTATTTGTCCGGCGCCTGCGTGCTGCGTGCTATGCCCGACGATCTGGCAGCTGTGGCCGATGACCCGGACTGGGCGGCGGGGCTAACCGCTCTGTTGGCAAGTGAGGGCGAGGTGCTGCACCTGCGCCATATGCTGCACCATCGCCGCACGCGTCCCATGGCGCGCCTGCCGGTCGCCCCGATCGCGCTGGCTCGCGATCTGCCGCCTCTGTCTGTGCTCGTGCCAACCCGCAACCGCGTTGCCCTGTTGCGCACCTGCTTAGAGGGGGTGGCGGCGGCGGACTATCCCGATGTCGAGGTGATCGTGGTCGACAACGACAGCGACGACCCCGAGACGCTGGCGTATCTCGACGCGCTGGATCCGGCGCGGCACCGGGTGCTCCGCCACAGCGGCCCGTTCAACTATTCTGCGATCAATAACCGCGCGGTGGATGTGGCGCGGGGGCGGCTGCTGTGCCTGCTCAACAATGATATCGAGACAACCGAGCGGCGATGGCTGGCAACGCTGGCGACGCAGGCGCTGCGTGACGATGTGGGCGCCGTGGGGGCGCGGCTGCTCTATCCCGACGGGCGCATCCAGCATGCCGGCGTGGTCATCGGCGTCGGCAATGCGGCGGGCCATGCCCACCGCTTCCTGCGACCCGGTGAGCAAGGCTATTTCGATCGCCACAGCCTGCCGCAATTCACCATGGCGGTTACCGCCGCCTGCCTGGTGGTAGCGCGCGACAGGTTCCTAGCGGTCGGGGGGCTGGACGAGCGCAACTTCGCCGTGGCCTTCAATGACGTCGACCTGTGCTTGCGGCTGGGACAGCGGGGATGGCAGTCGCTCTATGAACCGCGCGCCACGCTAATCCATCATGAATCGGTGTCGCGCGGACTGGACCAGGACCCTGTGGGCGCAGCACGCTTTGCCGGCGAACTGGCGGCGCTTAAGCGGATCTGGAAGACCGACGATGTCTATGATCCCTATCACCACCCCCAGCTCAGCCGCGCGAGCGAGCGCTTCGCGGTGGTGGTCTGACCCCATGGCGCTCACCCTGCCGCAGGTGACGCTTTGCGCGGTCAGTTCGGTCAATCTGGCCGCGACCGTCCGGGCGCTGGAAGCCAGCCTGTCGCAGGTCGATTTCGGCGCCTGCAAGCTGTTCACCGATCGCCCGGTCCGGCCCGCCCATCCGGACATCGCCGTCGTGCCGATCGCCCCCATTTCCTCCGTGCGGGCCTATTCCAATTTCGTACTGACGCAATTGGTCGACCATATCGACACGTTCCATTGCCTAGTCGCGCAATGGGATGGACATGTGCTGGACGCTGGGCGCTGGCGCCCCGACTTTCTGGACTATGACTATATCGGGGCAAGTTGGCCCCAGTTCGACGACGGACATGACGTCGGCAATGGAGGCTTTTCGCTGCGCAGCCGGCGGCTGATGGCGGCATGCCGCGATCCGGTGTTTCAGCCCCACCCGGTGGAGGATGTGGCGGTCGGACGGATCAACCGGGCCTTTCTAGAAGATTTGGGGATGCGCTTTGCCCCGCGCGCGATCGCCGACGCTTTCTCGACCGAGCGGGCGGGCGACGTTTCGGCCAGCTTCGGCTATCATGGCGCATGGCTTATGCCGCGCGCGATCGGCGTCGAGCGTTTCTGGGCAATCTATCGCGAACTAGACGATCGCGGCACGATCCGGCACGACTTCGCTTCTATTATGAAGCAGATAGGGCAAGGGCAGGGGGGATGGAAGCGCGCCCTACGCCTGCTTGTCGACCAGATCGACCATGGGGACTGGAAGTAATGCTACCTAATATTATCCTTCCGCTGAAAGGGATTGAAGCGCTTGACCAACATCTTCCCCGGCCTACCGCTGATCGAATCCCCGCTCTTCCCAGCGCTCAAGGCGCAATGGGGGCTGAGCCCGGAAGAAGAGCGGATCGCCGATGACCTGCATCAAAAGGGCTATGCTGTATTCGATTTTCCGGACAGCGAACTTGACGGGCGGATAGCGCGGATACAGGCGAATCTTGGGCCGCGCTACGACATCGACTTTGCAACGCCCGGCAGCGACAAGACAACCGGCGAACGGCGAATGCAGGACGCTTGGCAGTTTGACGAAGATGTTCGCGCCATCGCCGCCAATCAGGCGGTGTTAGACCTGCTGGCGAAGCTTTATGGCCGTGCCGCGTTCCCGTTCCAGACGCTCAATTTCCCGGTCGGCACCCAGCAGGACGCCCACACCGATTTCGTTCATTTCTCCAGCCTCCCAGTAGGTTTTATGTGCGGCGTGTGGCTAGCGATGGAGGATATAGGTCCCGATGCGGGACCGCTTTTCTACTATCCCGGATCACATCGCTGGCCCGCAATGACCAATGCGCTGATCGGGCGACGTGGTAGCAGCGGCGATCTGGGATCGGCGCAGGCCCCCTATGGCTTGGCCTGGCGCGCACTGTGTGACGTGCATGGCGCGCAGCCGGAGGTCTTCCTGCCGTGCAAGGGGCAGGCGCTTATCTGGTGCGCCAACCTCCTGCATGGGGGCAGCCGCCAGAACGATCCGACATTGACCCGCTGGTCGCAGGTGACGCATTATTATTTTGACGACTGCATTTATTACACGCCGGCCTTTTCCGACGAGGCGATCGGGCAACTGCACCTGCGCCATCTGGTGTCGATCAGCGACCGGGAAAGGCGGCCGAACCTTTATTGCGGGCAGGAGGTGACGAGGCCCGAGACGCCGGCGCAGGGGATGCCCCGCCGGCTATCGTGGAAGCGGCGGCTGAAACGGATGCTGCGCTGACCGGGGGGCCGGCTATGCCGTCGCGGCGGCACCCGACTGCCACCAGGCCCAAGTTCTGGATAAGCCTTCGGACAGGCCGACGCCGGCCCGCCAATCGAGTTCCTGAGCGGCCCGCGCGACCGAAAGAACATTAGATCGCACGTCGATGACGCGAGAGGGCGAAAATTCGACATCGATCTTGCGGCCGCTGACCGCCTCTATCCCGCCGATAATGTCCTTCTGGTCATATCCGCATCCACTGCCGATATTGATGACATCGGCTGGTCCCTGATAATCCAAAGCGGCGGCGATGGCGTCGGCGACATCGCTGACATAGACATAGTCGCGGATGACGGACCCGTCGCCCCATATGGACAGGGTCTGGTCCGAGCATGCAGCATGCATGGCCGCCGCGATAAAGCCTTGGGCTCTCCTCGCCACCTGGCCGACGCCATAGGGATTGGAAATGCGCAGTGACAAAGTTCGCATGGACCGCATCGCGCCGATCAGGCGCAGATAATGTTCGATGGCCAGTTTGGAGACGCCATAAGCGTTGCGTGGTTTAGTGGGCGCGGTTTCAACGATGGGGTCTTCGCTGTCAATTCCGTACACGGTTCCGCCCGATGACGCGAAGATGAAGGACTGGACGCCCTGGTCATCGCAAAATTCCGCAACGCCAAGCGCTTCTGCGACATGATGCTGCACTTCATGCGCGATATGGGCGTTGGCCGTCGCAGGCAGGCTACCCGAAATTAGATACACCACATGGGAGCATCCGTTGAGCGCTACGGCGAGGGCAGCGCGGTCGTCGGCCGGACCCGTAGCCCAGGACAGGCGGTCCTCATGGGGGAAGGTGCCGGGCGGTAAGGATTTGATGTCCATGGCGACCACCGATCGTCCGGACGCAAGGAGCGCTTCGACCGTATGCCGGCCGATAAATCCTGCCGCACCCACTACCAAGACATGTCCCATCTAGCGTTTAATCCTGAAAAAGGTGGCCGGGCAGATTTATCCCTGCCCCCTACCTATAGCGATATTCAATATATTGGCCATCTTGTCGAATTCATTGTTCCAGTCGGTGCTGGCGGCGAACGCCTTGGCCTTGGCGCATAGGATTTCATGTTCCGCAGCGGGCAGGTTCATGATCCGGACGAGTTCATCCGCCAGGGCATGTGCATTGGTAGGGATGACGCTGGCGTTGGATGAATTGAGCAGCCATTCGACATTGGGGCCGTTGTTCGACACGACCGGGACGCCGCAGGCCATCAACTCCAGAGGTAGAAGAGAGAGATTGGTCAGTGACGGTACGAGTGCAACGTCGCACTGGGAGTAGAGATCGGGCAGTTCCGTTTGGGAAATGGCGCCTGGGGCGAAGGCAGGGAAAGGCAGCAGCCCGGTGTCGATGCCGCCGCCCGCTAGAATAAGGGCCACGTCGGGGCGCTGCTTGTGGAATTCATTCAGCGTGAGCGCCGTCAAATCCCATGCGCGGCGGGGCGTGTCGGGGCGGACATAACAGAAGAGATGTCGCACGTCGGAGCGGCGGGGCCGGGGTGTGTACAGGTTGCGATCATAAGAAAAGCCGACTGCGTGCGTGCGCATTCCGTAATCGGCCCGCAACTTGTCGGCCAGCCATCCGCCCGCGGTGATTCCGGTGAAGCCGAATCGATAGGTGTCTTCTGCAAACACATATTCGGAGCTGACAGGGTAGAAAGAAGGTTCGAAATCCTGGACGAAATAATAGCGGAACAAAGCGCCCCGGAACGCTCGCACGGCATAGGCTGATTGCCAGCCTGTCGCGAAGGCGAAGTGGCACTTCGGCAACTCATCATTGTCATGATAGACAGAACCGTTGAACGGGCCATACCAGTCATTGATATTCTGAAGTAGTTCTTCGCGCGATTTGACGCAGGGATGAATCATGGCGTCATTGGCGATCACCACACGTATTTCGAATCCGCGCGCTTCAAGACCGAGGATGAACCGAAACAAATTGATATGGCCGCCGGAATGTTGTGAAAGCGGCGGTACAAACCAATTCAGCGTTATCTTTTCGCTCCCCCAAAGTCCCGCGACACTGGGGCCGAAGGGTTCGCGCAAGACAAAGTTCCAGAATTCTACGACGCCATTTGCCACTTTGGAAACCTCGTTGAAATTTGAACCGGGACCTGGTTCACAGGATTTGAGGGTTGGCTGGTACTAAGGGACGATTGAGATAAAATCTACTATCCAGAAACGCTGAATTTACCGTCACCCAATCCGACCAAGGACCTTGCGGCTATGCATGCCCGCCCCCCCTCTAACAAGGCTTGGATAACGAATTTGACATCATACCGCACTGCAAAAAAATTATCTTGGCGCACAATAGTCCCGGAAAAAAACAGTTGCTACTGATGTGGGATGCGCGGCGTCGGTCGTTGCCGAAGCCGCCGCGGGAATGATCGACCGGAGCGCGTAACCCGAAACAGGCAGCCAGAATGAGAAGGTAGGGCCGGTCACCATGATCCTCCCGCTTGTCTAGCGAAAGCCGGATTTGCAACGACAACATCCAGGAGACTGGACATATCGTTGAAGGCTCGGATAATGCTGCCGCATGAATCTGACGTCCCGCTCCCCCAAAATTCTGCAACGCGATCGAAGGTCTTTCTGATGCGCCATGGTGTTATAGTTGCAGGAATGCATCGCAGTGGCACCAGTGCCATGACGCGGGTATTGAACCTGTTGGGTTGCGCCCTGCCGGAAGACCTGATCGGACCTAATTTGGGCAATGACCAGGGGCATTGGGAATCGTCGGTGGTCGTCGCATTGAATGACGAGATACTGGCGGCAGCGGGATCAAGTTGGGATGACTGGGCGGCGCTCAATCCGGACTGGCGGGCGTCTCCGCTGCGTGGTGAAGCGGTCGACAAGGCTACTGAGATAGTGCGCCAGCATGGCCGGATCGGTCCACTCTTTGTCATGAAGGACCCGCGGGTCAGCAAGCTCGCTGACATATGGCTAGAGGCTTGCGACGCAGCCGAGGTCAGTCCCGCAATGGTCATCGCGCTGCGCAACCCCGTTGAGGTTTCAAGCTCGCTGGAGCGGCGAGATCTCATGACGCCCGCCTATGGTCATCTGCTGTGGCTGCGGTACATGCTTGACGTGGAACATTATTCCCGCGGTCGCAAGCGCGTGGTCTGCCGTTTCGACCAACTGCTCGGCAACTGGTCGGCAGTCGTCGAACAGATACGGTCCGGAACAGGTCTTTGTTTCCCCCGCAACTCGCCGCTGGTGCATAATGAGATCGACCAGTTCATCGACACGCGCGGCCGTCACCATGAGGTGCGGACAGATTTCGTAACGGACAATCCAAACCTTTCCACTTGGTTGCGGCAGACCTATGTAATATTGCACAAATGGAGCTTGGACGGCGAAGATGCCTCCGATTTTGCTGAATTAGACGCCATCCGCAGCGCATTCGACGAGTCTGCGCCTGCATTTTCACGCCTGATCCTGCCGGGAAGCCACTCCGGGCTTGCCGGTTCGGGGCAGCGGCTAAAGCTGGAGCTGGAAGAGCAGTTGGATCATGCTCGCATGGCCAGCGCGGAAGCCAGCCGCGTGACGCACGACAGTATGGCGCGCCTGCAGGAGGCTCAGAGCCGGGAAGAGATGCTGGGTGTTCAACTGCAGGAGCGGGCGCAGTTGGTTCAGCAGTTGGAATCGGAAATCAGTGCATTGCACGCAGAGGTCGCTCAGGCCCAGGGGCTGGCTGCGACCGTCGAGCAGCTTCAAGCGATCGAGTCGCAGCTCAGGGCGCAGATCGCCGAATTCCAGCACGCGGCCGAAACTGCGCAAATAGCCGAGGCCGGCGAGCGTGACGCCCGCGCTCAGGCCGAACAGCAAATCGCTGCGTTCGAGCAGGCGGTGGAAGCCATGCAGCAGGAGCAAGCCGCAGAGCGTGGAGCGCGGGAGCAGGCCGAACAGCAACTAAAGGCGCTGAAGGCGACCGCCAAAGAGCTGGAAACGCAACAGCTGCAATCCATCACCCGGGTCGAGGAATTGGAGTGGCTGCTGGGAGAGGCCAACCACTTCCGCGAGCGTGATAGGGAGACGTGGGAGCAGGCCGAGCAGCAACTCAAAGCGCAGCAAGGTCAGTCTGCCGCCCGAATCGGGGAGCTTGAGCACAGACTGGCGGAGGCCTCTGAGCGGCAGGAGGGCGAACGCGCTGTCCATGCCCGGACGGAAGAGGAGCTTGTCCGCGCTTTGGAAAGCTTGTCTCAGGCGCGCGAAGAACTGGGGGATGTCGCGAGCCGCTTGGCGACTGCCGAAAGCGCACTGATCCAGCGTCGCGAGGAACTGGCCCAACTCTGGGAAGAAATCCAGTCCTCGCGGATGGCGCTGGCCGAAATGGGAACCCTTCGGCAGGAACTAACGGCCCAAGAAGCGACGCTTGCCGCAACGAGGGAAACGCTGTTGCGGCTGAAGGCAGAGCAGCAGGCAGCTTTGCGGGCCGAAGAGGCGGCACGAGCCGAATTAACGAAAGAAACCCAGGCTAGATGCGTCGCGCAGGCGCAGTTGGATCTGGTGTCCGAACAACTGTCGGACGCGCAGTGGAAACGCGATCGCGAGGCAGAGGTCGAATTGGCGGCGCGATCTGCCGCAGAGCGCCAGTTAGAGGCGCGTTTTTCAGAGGTTGCGTTGTTGACTAAATTGTTGCGCGACGTGACTGCTGAACGCGACACCGCTCGCACGGAGGCGCTGGGCGCGCAGCAGACCGAAAACACGTTGACGCTGCTGTTGCAAAAGCGGGATGAGGATGTCGCCTTGGCCGAAGTGGCGCGCAGGGCGGCGGAACGTGAGTTGTCAGGCCATTTTTCGGAAGTCACGAAATTGACGCAAATGCTGCGGGAAGTGACCGCCGAACTGGATGCAACGCGTGCGCTGGCGCAGGCAGGACGGCAGGCGAAGGGCGAACTGACCGAATCGCTGCTAAAGCGTGACGAGCAGGTCGGCGCGGCCGAGGTGGTGCGCGGCCGAGCGGAGCGGCAATTGGCCGACCATGCGTCCGAAGCTACGAGGCTGTCGCAGCAATCGCGGGAAGCCATCGTTGAACTGGCCGACGCGAAGGGGCGTCCCGGTCACAGGGGCGAGAATGAGCTGACCGAGTTGCTGCAGAAGCGCGACGAGCAAGTTGGCGCGGCCGAAGCAGCGCGCAGCGTCGCCGAACGTCAATTGAGCGCGCGTTTCGCCGAAATCGCGACGCTGACAAAATTGCTGCGCGATTCTTCGGTGGAGACCGATGCATCCAAGGCGCAGTCCCAATGGCTGCGGCGCGTCAATGCCGTGACATCCGACTTTCCCCGCTGGTGGATATTCATGCCGGCGAACTGGCGGCGTAGGCACGAACATGCGCGCTATACCAGAAAGGGCCTGTTCGACGCGGAGAAGTATCTGCGCCTATATCCCGATGTCGCGGCAAGCGGCATGGACCCGCTGAAGCACTACATTTTGCACGGGATGGACGAGAACCGCAGAAACCCGGTCTGACAACGACGGGGTTCATCTTCAGCGAGACAGCAGGCAGATTGATTTATGAACATTGTTGCCGATCAAAATTCCTCTTCTTCCGCCCTACTCGTGAATTTCGACCCGGAATGGTATGTCCGGACCTATCCCGACGTGGCGCAGATTGGGATGGACCCGGCAGAACATTATGTCTGGATCGGCCGGCAGCTCGGTCGGCGGCCCAATTCTGGCCTAGTCGCGCCCTTGCTGGCTGCGGCGCCGCCCGCGCAGAGCGCGCCTGAGGCAGTACTCGTTGCCGCGCCGCCGGCTCAACAGTCGGATGGGGGGCTGCCGTCCATGCCTCAGGATGCAGCCCGCTGGGCGCGCTACAATATGCGCATCGCCCGGCAGCGTCCCGTCTCGCCCGCGCCGCTATTCCGTTCTTTCAATCCACAGGCAATGCACTTGCACTGGATCGTTTCCGGCGAGCTTCCGCTTAACCCGCGGCAGGCCCGGATTTTCAGCCTGATCCGCCAGTTGGAGGCTCAGGGACATCATTCGTGGATCTGGATCCAGCCGCCTTGTGTGGTCGGTGACGAGACCGCATTCCGCAACGCGCTTATCGCGCAGGGCGCCATTGGCCCCCGCACCATCCTGCGCTTTCTGCCGGAAGATGTCGTTGGCATATCCGGTGACGCAATCATCGCGACGGATTTTTGGTCCTGTTTTCCGGCTGCGGCGATGCCTCTGTTCAAGGCTCGGTTTCGGCTTACACAATTGCTGGAGAAGGAAAGTCAGGCAGATGGCAGCGCATCCGCCCTCGCGGGGCAGGCCGATGCGCTGAACATGATGGCGCTGTGCGCCGGACAGGAACTGGAGACCATGCTGGCGGAAACGGGACGCTGGACCCGGCATTGGCCCCAATTTGCGGACGACAATTATTTCTATGCCGATCCGGAGCAGAATCCTTCCCGGTCGGGCGATACACTTCAGATCGCGGTTGACCTAGGCGAAGCGGGAACATCGCATGTCGCCGCAGACTTAGCGCTGGATGCGCTGGAACTGTTGGGGCAGCGAGGCATTCCGTTTACCGCCCATCTCTTCGGGCAGGCGCGTGCGGATTTTCAGCCATCCTATTCCTCTATCAGCCACGGTCCGCTGGAATCGCCGGCGCGCGGGGACCTTTTCCGGGCATGCCGGATCGGTCTTGCTCTGGCGACCTGCCTAGACGGAACTACGCAGAGCGAAATGCTGGCCTGCGGACTGGAAACAATCGGCCTCGCTCAATCCCAGTCCCACGGGTCAAGTGACGCCCTCCATTTGACGGGTGCTTCGTCGCTCGACATTGCCGATGCCATTGTGGCGATCAGCGCGACGCCACCGCGGGTCGGGATGAGGCGGGGTGGGGCGGACACCAAAAGCGCTGCGCAGGCGCTCGAACTCGCGCTGCGGGAGGGCCTTTCCGTCGACAATGAAGCCGTCAGCGTTTCCAGCGCGATGATGCGCGCCGAGTATGCGCATAAAGCTGCTGTCATCATTCCGACTTGGAACGGTGGCGCGCTGTTCAGGGACGTTCTGAAAGCGTTGACGACGCAATCGACGCCTTGGTCTTTCGAGGTCATGGTCGTCGATAGCGGGTCCACTGACGAAACGCTCGACATTACGCGCTCTTTCGAAAACCAAGGCGTGCGTTTGCACCAGATTCCTAATTCGGAATTCCAGCATGGCAGGACGCGCAATCTGGCCATTTCGCTGACATCGGCAGAGTTTGTCGCGGTTTTGACGCAGGACGCCACTCCTGCCGATCAGCATTGGCTAGCTAATCTGGTCAAGGCGTTCGACAAGGGTACCAAAGTTGCGGGCGTGTTCGGCGCCCACAAAGCCTATCCGGAAGCCACGCCCTTCGTGTCGATGGGGATTGACGGGCATTTCGAACATTTTAACCGCCTCCCGCATGTGGCGGATTGGGATGGAGACCATGGCAACCCGATCCCGTTCGGTTCGGTACCGTGGCAAAACTGGATCCATTATTATTCCGACAATAACAGCTGTATGCGCCGCAGCGTTTGGGAAAAAATTCCCTATCCCAATATTGACTGGGGTGAAGATCAGGTCTGGGCGTGGGAAATCGTGAAGCAGGGCTATGAGAAGGCATATGCGCATGATGCGATCGTGTGCCATTCGCACAATCTTAATGAGGACCAGCAGCGCAAGGTCTCGAAGATCGAAGGCGATTTCTGGCTGCGGAATTTCAATTATCGCTTCGAATCCTCCGCGGAACAGGTGCTTGCCTCGGCCGATTATCTGCGCGACCGCAATGTCGAATTTGCCTTGGCCCATGGCATTTCAGACGCAGTGAGGGATGAACAGATCGGGCTAGACCGAGTCGCCGTGGCTGCGCGGTACACGGGGCAGATAGAGTTGCTTCGCGACCTTTATGGTCCATCCGCCTGATTGCGCTCAGGCAGCCGCAGATTATGGCTGGCAGCGGCGGGAGTAAATTCCCGTTTGGTTCGCTAGGATCTGCAATTGCAGAGCCAGACATCTTTTTCGTCAAGCCACTCCATAACTTGCTGGGATTAAACACGTGGCTGTCTGGTTGCGACAAATCATCGGCACAATATAGGAACTCGTCGACTTTGGTCATAAGATCGGCTGGCGCCGTGGGCTTTAAAAAGGATTGGCGAGCGCGGGTGCCCGCGCGATTCGTTGTTCACCTTCTGCCGTGTTGAGCTGCTTTGGAGCACGCGCTGTCGTCGTCGATTGTAGGCGCGGTTGAAGCCGGCCAGAAAAATTTCGAGATCCGCGTGGCCGGCGACGTTTATGCCCAGCAGCATGTTGGCGATGCGGCCGTTGAAGCGCTCGACCAGGCCATTATCCGGCATGAAGGCGGTGGCGCTTTGAGACCCCGCCTGTACAACCTCACATGCGGTCGCCGTTCGAGACGGCAGCACCATAATCCCTCTTTCGGGGCGAAGCTCAGGAGAACGGGACCATTCTTTTCCTTCGGCTGATGAGGCCATGGGGGGCTTCGGTCCGTTCACCTGGATCCATCGGGACTGATAGGGGCCCGAGGATTCGGTCAGGTCGAGGCGTTGATCATACTTTTGTCATGACCGCACCCTCGATCACGACACCGCTCATTGCATATTTCCAGAAGGCCATGAGCAGCTTGCGTGCCAGTGCGATGATGGCGACCTTCTTGCCGCGCCCGCCGTTGCGACCCACGCGTTCCTGAAACCAGCGCGACAGGGCTGAGTCCGGTTGGAAGCGTAACCAGAGCCACGCCGCCTGAACCATCGTCGTACGCAATCGTGGGTTGCCGGACTTCGAGACACCCTGTTCTCGAGGGACTGTCAGGATTTCCGTGTGCGGCCGGGCGGTTGATCATCAGGCCGCCATGGCTCTGATGAAACGTTCGCCGAAGATCACGGCAAATTGCGCCTTCGCCATGGTCCACTCACGTGGTGGCATCT
>NZ_NOIW01000118.1:0-14998 GCF_002708645.1 Sphingobium sp. IP1 | reverse complement strand
GGCGCGGGCAGGGCGGGTCGGGCCGGCTGACCGATGATCCGCTGTGCGGCCATATCGACGACTTCGCCCGGTGGATTGGCGATTTGCGCGCGCTTTCAAATGATTGGCGCGCGGAGGGCAGTGGCCCGACGGTCATGCTGGGCCACAGCATGGGCGGGCATATGCTGCTGCGGGCGCTGGCAGAGGGACTGCCCGAGCCGGATGCGGCCGTTGCGGTGGCACCGATGCTTGGGCTGCATACGGCCCCGCTGCCGCGCTGGCTGGCGGTGGCGATCGCCAATTTCATGTGCGCGATCGGCCAGGGGGAAAAGCAGGCCTGGACGCAGAAGGAAGAGAGCGAGCGGCAGCGCCAGATGCGGCAGAAGCGGCTGACCCATGATCCCGATCGCTACGCCGATGAAATCTGGTGGCGGGACCATAGCCGGGACATCGCGCTGGGGCCGCCGAGCTGGAACTGGGTGCGGCGGGCGCTCGAGTCGACCCGCGCCTTGGGGGCGGGAAACGGGCCGGAGCGAATCGCGGTGCCGACCCTGGTCCTGGCGGCCAGTTGCGACCGGCTGGTGGCGACGCCGGCGATCCGGCGGATCGCGGCGCGCTTGCCCGATGCCCGCCTGCATGTCTATGGGCGCGAGGCCGCGCATGAAATTTTGCGCGAGCTCGACCCGGTGCGGCTCGATGCGCTGGGGCGGATCGACCGTTTCCTGGATGAGGTTGCCCGTTGAACAGACCCGATATCGTGATTGTCGGTGGCGGGATTGCAGGCGCCAGCCTGGGCGGGGTGCTGGCGGAAACGGCGCGGGTGCTGATCCTGGAGATGGAGGACAGCGCCGGCTATCATGCGACGGGGCGATCGGTCGCCTTCTGGGAAGAAACCTATGGCGGGCCGGTGGTCCAGCCGCTGACCACGGCCTCGGGCGTGTTGCTGGAGTCGCCCGATCCCGATTTCTTCGATGGCTCCTTTTTGTCGCCGCGCCGCACGCTGCATATCGGCCGGGCCGGGGATGAAGGCTTGCGCGACGCGCTGCTGGCCGATTTTGCCGGGGCGGTCGAATTGCAGCCGGTCGATCCGGCCAGTCTGGTGCCGGGGCTGCGGCCCGACTGGGTGCTGGGCGTGCTGGAACCGAGTTGCCGCGACATCGATGTCGCGGCGCTGCATCAGGCCTATCTGCGTCGGTTCCGCAAGCTGGGCGGCGAAATGCGGCTGGGGGCAAGGCTGGAGCGCGCGGAACGACAGGGCGATGGCTGGCGGATCGAGACCCGTGACGGGCCGATCGAATGCGGCCTGCTGGTCAATGCCGCCGGGGCTTGGGCGGACGATGTCGCTGTGGCCTGCGGTGTCGCGCCGGTCGGCATCACGCCCTATCGCCGGACGGTGGTGCAGTTGCGGCTGGAGGATATGCCAGCCGACGAGATGCCGCTGGTGATGGACATGCAGGGCGGCTTCTATTTCAAGCCCGAGGGGCAGGGGCGGATCTGGCTGACGCCGCATGACGAGGTTGCCTCGCCCCCCTGTGACGCCGCGCCCGAGGAACTGGCGATCGCGCAGGCCATCGACCGGTTCCAGGCGGCGGTCGACTGGCGGATCGCGGCGGTCGAGCGCAAATGGGCCGGGCTGCGCAGCTTCGCGCCGGACCGCGTGCCGGTCTATGGCTTCGAGCCGGCGGTCGAGGGGTTCTTCTGGTTTGCCGGGCAGGGCGGTTTCGGCATCCAGACCGCGCCGGCGGCGGCGCTGCTGGGCGCCAGCCTGTTGACCGGCGCGGCCATGCCGCAGGCGATTGCCAGCCTCGATATCGCTGCTTATGCTCCCGAACGGTTTCGATAGCGCAACCAGCAGGAGAGCATGATGGCGCACAAGTTCGTGATCGAGAAGAACAAGGCCGGCGAGTTCGTGGCCAAGTTCAAATATAATGCCGAGATCATCTTCTGGACCGAAGGCTACAGCTCCAAGGCGAGCGCGAAGAATGCGATCGAGTCGATCCTGAAGAACGGCCCCGGCGCGCCGATCGAAGAAGCCGAATAATCCGTGCGGCGCGGGGAGGGTGACCTCCCCGTCCGTCCCTATTTGCGGAAGCTTTCCGCCGCGGCGCAGGCGAGGGCATCGGCCCGCTCATTTTCCGGGTGGCCGGCATGGCCCTTGACCCATTGCCATGTCAGCTTGTGCCGGGCGGCGGCCTTCACCAGTTCCTGCCAGATCTCGACATTCTTGACAGGCTTGTTGTCAGCCGTCTTCCAGCCGCGCTTCTGCCAGCCGAAAATCCATTTGGTGATGCCGTCCATGACATATTTGCTGTCGGTGTAGAGCGTCACCTGGCACGGCTTCTTGAGCGTGTTGAGCGCCTCGACCGCGGCCATCATCTCCATGCGGTTGTTGGTGGTCATCGCCTCGCCGCCGGAGATTTCCTTCTCCTGGTCGCCAAAGCGCAGCACCGCGCCCCAGCCGCCAGGGCCAGGATTACCCTTGCACGCGCCATCGGTGAAGATCTGGACTTGCGGCAGGTCGCTCATGCGCCGAGCAACTCCGCCGGTTCGGCCTTGGCGTAGAAATCCATGCGGCGCAGATAGGCGAGCGGATCCTTGCGCGTCACCAGTGCATCGGCGGGCGTGTTGATCCAGTCATAGGCGCGGGTGAGCAGGAAGCGCAGCGCCGCACCGCGGCACAGGATCGGGAAGGCGGCCCGTTCCGCATCGGTCAGGCCATGGGTGGCGGTATAGCCTGCGCCGATCGCGACCGCGCGGTCGCCATACCAGGTAGCGCCGTCATTGCTGAAGCACCAGGCGCTGTGGGTGACGGCCAGGTCATAGGCGCGAATGTCGGTGCAGCTGAAATAGAAGTCGATGAGGCCGGTGACGTCATCGCCCAGCATCAGGACATTGTCCGGGAACAGGTCGGCATGGATCACCGAACGGGGCAGATCGGCGGGCCAGTGGGCGTCGAGAAAGGCCAGTTCCTCCGCCACGCGGGCGCCAAGGCCCGGCGCGATCTGGTCGAAATCATCGCCGCACCTGGCGGCCAGCGCATGCCAGCCATCCTTGTCGAGCGCATTGCGCCGTTCGCCGGCAAAGCCCTGCGCCGCCTTGTGCAGTTCGCCCAGCGCCACGCCGCAGGCGCGCGCCTGCGCCGGGGTCGGTTCGGTCACGGAAATGCCGGTCAGGAATTCGATCAGGCAGGCCGGGCGCCCGCCCAGCTGTTGCAGCCGCTTGCCATCGGTGTCGGCGATGAAGCGCGGCACCAGGCAGCCGCGCGCGCCCAGATGGTCGAGCAGGTCCATGAAGAAGGGCAGGTCCGCCTCATCCACCCGCTTTTCATAGAGGGTCAGGATATAGCGGTGGCCGTTTCCGTCATGGCCGGTGGTTTCGAGCAGATAATTGCTGTTTTCCACCCCTTCGGCGATGCCCTTGGCGGACACCAGCCGGCCGGCATCATAGCGGGTGAGGAAGGCGTCAATCTCTTCGGCGGGAACGTGCGTATAAACGGCCATGGGGGTTATGCGACCTCCAGTCCGCGCGGCAGCTTGAAGGAGATATTCTCCTGCGCGGTTTCCACCTGTTCCTCGGTCACGGCAAAGCGCTCCGCAATCCGGTCGACGACTTCGCGCACCAATATTTCGGGCGCGGAGGCGCCGGCGGTGAGGCCCAGCGTCGTCACGCCGTCCAGCCAGGCAAAGTCGATTTCCTCGGCGCGCTGGATCAGACGGGCGGGGGTGCCCTCGCGCTCGGCGACCTCGACCAGGCGCAGCGAGTTGGAGCTGTTGGGCGCGCCGATCACATAGACGGCGTCGCAGCGGGCGGCGATCGCCTTGACCGCCGTCTGGCGGTTGGACGTCGCATAGCAGATATCCTCGCCCTTGGGCGCGATGATCGAGGGGAAGCGGCGCTCCAGCGTGGCGACGATCGCGGCGGTGTCGTCGACCGACAGGGTCGTCTGGGTCAGGAAGGCGAGATTGTCGGCATCGGTGGGCGCCAGGGCCTCGGCATCCTCGACCGTTTCGATCAGCGTCATCGTGCCGTCGGGCACCTGGCCGAAGGTGCCGATCACCTCCGGATGGCCCTTGTGGCCGATGAACAATATGTGGCGGCCGGCGGTCACCATGTGTTCGGCCTGGCGATGCACCTTGCTGACCAGTGGGCAGGTGGCGTCGAGATAGTCGAGGCCGCGCTCCTCCGCCTTGGCCGGCACCGCCTTGGGCACGCCATGGGCGGAAAAGACGACCGGCACGCCGTCGGGCACCTGATCCAGTTCCTCGACGAAGATTGCGCCCTTGGCCTTCAGGCTGTCGACCACGAACTTGTTATGGACGATTTCATGGCGGACATAGACCGGCGCGCCATATTTCTCGATCGCGCGCTCGACGATGATGATGGCGCGGTCGACACCGGCACAGAAGCCGCGCGGGGCAGCGATCAACAGGGTCATCGGCGGGCGAGGGGCGGGGGTCTGCGTCATGGGGGCGGCTTAGGGCAATGGCGCGCCCGAAGGAAGGGCCAACGCAAATCACCGCGCTTTGTGTTGCGTGGGCGGCGGGGGATGGATAAGGAAGCCGGGCCCCCCCGGCCCAGAGCCGCGATGCTTCCGCGATCGACGTGGTGGCGAACATCACCGATCTGCGCTCGACCTGTTCCGATGGCGCCCAGCTTTATACCCAGGCGACCTTCGTGGTGAATGCGCGTCGCAACGACGCCAGCGCCGCGCGCCAGGTGACCTTGCCCTATTTCTCGGCGATCGTGCGCGGCGGCAGCGCCGTCGTCGCCAAGCGGATCGGCCAGGTGACGCTGAACTTCGCGCCGGGCGAATATCGCGCGACCGCGACCGCGACGGCCGGCTCCTATGTCGACAAGGCATCGGCCACGCTGCCGCCGGAAATTCAGCAGAAGATCACGCAGAAGCGCAAGGCGGGCGACGCGGATGCCGCGATCGACCCCTTCGCCCAGCCGGACGTCAAGGCGGCGCTGCAGCGAACCAGCTTCGAGCTGCTCGTGGGTTTCAACCTGACCCAGGATCAGCTCAAATATAACGCGACCCGTTAAGGTCGTTTCCGCTTAGATTTTTCCCCGTTCGTGCTGAGTAGGGACTGAGCGAAGTCGAAGGCCCATATCGAAGCATCTTGTGTCACATACATCCTTCGATACGCCATTTCGACTGCGCTCAATGCTTGTCCTGAGCGCCTGCCTTGGCAGGCAGTCGAAGGGGCTACTCAGGACGAACGGATTTTGTGACGCAGGATAGTTTGATGTCCCTTTACACCCGTTTCACCGCCCATCTCGATGCCGTGCTCGACGCGCTGGAGGCTGAAGGCACGCTGCCCGCCGGCCTCAACCGCAAGCCGGTGACGGTGGAGCCGCCGCGCGATCCCAGCCATGGCGACCTGGCCACCAACGCCGCGATGGTGCTGGCCAAGCCCGCGGGCACCAATCCGCGCGCGCTGGCCGACGCGATCGTGACCAAGCTGCAGGCGCTGGACGAGGTCGAGGCGGCCAGCATCGCCGGCCCCGGCTTCATCAACCTGACCCTGACCGACCCGACCTGGCGCGCCGAACTGGCGGCGATCCATGCCGAAGCCGCCGATTATGGCCGGTCCGATTTCGGCGCGGGCACGACCGTGAACGTCGAATATGTCTCGGCCAACCCCACCGGTCCCATGCATATGGGCCATTGCCGCGGCGCGGTGGTCGGCGACGCGCTCGCCACCCTGCTGGAATATGCCGGGCACAAGGTGATCCGCGAATATTATATCAATGATGCCGGCGGCCAGGTCGACGTGCTCGCCCGGTCCGCGCATGTCCGCTATCGCGAAGCGCTGGGCGAGGATGTCGGCGCGATCCCCGAGGGGCTTTATCCGGGCGATTATCTGGTGCCGGTGGGGCAGGCGCTGGCCGCCGAATATGGCGACAGGTTCGTCGGCGCGCCCGAGGGTGACTGGCTGGTCCTGTTCCGCACCTTTGCCGTTGCGAAGATGATGGACATGATCCGCAGCGATCTCGCGCTGCTGGGCATCCACCACGACATCTTCTCGTCGGAGGCGGAACTGCAGGCGGCAGGCAAGCCGGCCGAGGCCGAAGCCTGGCTGCGTGCCCATGATCTGGTCTATGACGGCGTGCTGGAAGCGCCCAAGGGCGAACTGCCCGACGATTGGGAGCCGGTGGAACTGCCGCTGTTCCGTTCCACGAAGTTCGGCGACGACCAGGATCGGCCGATCAAGAAGTCGAATGGCAGCTGGACCTATTTCGGCGCCGACATGGCCTATCATTTCCAGAAGGCGCAGACCGCCGATCAACTGATCGACATCTGGGGCGCTGACCATGCCGGCACGGTGAAGCGCATTCAGGCCGCCGTCGCCGCCCTGACCGAGGGCAAGGCGCGGTTCGACGTGAAGCTGATCCAGATGGTCCGCCTGCTGCGCGATGGCGAGCCGGTGAAGATGTCCAAGCGCGCCGGCAATTTCGTCACGCTGGCCGATGTCGTGCGCGAAGTGGGCAAGGATGTCGTCCGCTTCACCATGCTGACGCGCAAGGCCGATGCCCAGATGGACTTCGATTTCGCCAAGGTGGTGGAAGCGTCCAAGGACAATCCGGTCTTCTATGTGCAATATGCCCATGCCCGCATTTCCTCGCTCGGCCGCCGCGCAGAGGAGGCCGGGATCGACCTTCCCGCGCCCGACCTGTCCCTGCTTGGGACGGCGGAGCTGAACCTGGTGAAGCTGGCGGCGCAGTTCCCGCGTGTCGTCGAAGGATCGGCGCAGGCCCGCGAACCGCATCGTATTGCCTTCTATCTCAATGACTTGGCTTCGGCATTCCATGGCTGGTGGAATATGGGCAATGATGATCCGCGGGCGCGCGTCGTGCTGGCGGACGATCCGGCCCTCACCTCGGCCCGGCTTTTCTTGAGCCGCGGAATCGGGCAGATCATCCGCAACGGCCTTGCCCTGATGGGCGTGGTCGCGCTGACCGAAATGCAGTGAGCCGAGCGGAGTTTCGATAATGGGTGACTATGCACGTGGGCGACTTGACCTCGATGACGAGGACCGGCTGCCCTGGCTGGAGCCTGCGCTCGACGAGGCGGATGAGGAGCGGATTTCGCCCTTGCGCCTGCTGGGCCTCATCATCCTGGGGCTGGTGCTGATCGGCGCGGTGGTCGCGGGCATGTGGTGGCTGCAGAACCGCAATGGCGGTGGCGCGGGCGAGGGGCAACTGATCGCCGCGCCACAGGGCGACTACAAGATCGCGGCCAAGGAAGCGGACGCCAAGAAGTTCCAGGGCGAGGGCGATGCCAGCTTCGCCGCGAGCGAGGGCGTGGCCCGCGATGGCCAGATCGACCCGAGCCGCGTGCCCGAGGCGCCGATCACTCCGACCGGCGCCGCCCCCGCAGGCACCAAGCCCGCTGTTCCCGCCAAGCCCGCGCAGAGCGTCACCGCCAAGGTTGAGGACGAGACCAGGGCCGCGCCCAAGGCGGCCACGCCCAAGGCCGCCGGCAGCGGCGTCATCCAGCTGGGCGCCTATGGCAGCGCGTCGGGCGCCAAGGATGCCTGGGGCCGCCTGTCGAAGCGCTTTGCCTATCTGGCGCCGCTCGCCATGTCGGTCGAGCCGGCCGAAGTGGGCGGCAGCACCGTCTATCGCCTGCGCGCCAGCGCCGGCGGGCAGGCGGGCACCGTTTGCGGCAAGCTGAAGGTCGCGGGCGAAAGCTGCATCATCGTCAATTGACCCAAACAGGGCGCGGGCGTCGACAGCCCGCGCCTTAGTCATTAGCATCGGCGTCATGAAACCCGTCATCTTCGGCCTATCCGGCGAAACCCTGACCGCCGACGAGCGCGCCTTCTTTGCCGAGGCGCAGCCGGCCGGCTATATCTTGTTCAAGCGCAACATCGCCGATCGCGCGCAGGTGCGGGCGCTGACCGACGAACTGCGCGCGCTGCACGGGCGCGACGACCTGCTGATCATGATCGATCAGGAGGGCGGCCGGGTCGCGCGGATGCAGGCGCCGGTCTGGCCCAGCTTTCCCGCCGGCGCCGTGTTCGACCGCCTCTATGACATTGCGCCGTCCAGCGCGATCGCGGCGGCGCGGGCCAATGCGCGGGCGCTCGCGCTGATGCTGGCGGAGGTCGGCATCACGGTGGATGCGCTGCCGCTGCTGGACGTGCGGCAGGAGGGCGCGAGCGACATCATGGGCGACCGGACGCTGGGCGCCGAGCCGATGCGCGTCGCGGCGCTTGGCCGCGCCATGATCGAGGGGCTGGCCGACGGCAATGTCGTGGGCATCGTCAAACATATGCCCGGCCATGGCCGGGCGCTGGTCGACAGCCATCTGGAGCTGCCGGTCGTCCATGCCGGGACGGAGGAACTGGAAACCGACCTGGCGCCGTTCCGCGCGCTCAAGGATGCACCGATGGGCATGACCGCCCATGTCGTCTACACCGCCTGGGATGCCGACCGGCCGGCCAGTCTGTCGCCGATCGTGATCGAGGAGATTATTCGCCAGCGCATCGGCTTTGACGGGCTGCTGATGTCCGACGATCTCGACATGAAGGCGCTCAAGGGCTCGATCCCCGAACTGGCCGCCGGCGTGGTCGCGGCCGGGTGCGACCTGGCGCTCAACTGCTGGGGGCGGATGGACGATATGGTCGGCATTGCCAATCTGCTGCCGGAGATCACGCCGGCTGCGCGGGCGCGGCTCGATCGGGCGATGGCGTCGGCCCATGTGGCCGACCTGCCGCCGTTCGAGGAGTTGCTGGCGACCCGCGACACGTTGCTCGCGCTGGTTCCGGCCTGATCGCGGACGCGGGGGCGATGGACGATCTCTTCACCGCCCCGGCCGCGACGCCCGCAGAGGTTCTGACCGTCAGCTTCGAAAGCTGGGAGGGGCCGCTCGACCTGTTGCTGGCGCTGGCGCGGACGCAGAAGGTCGATCTGCGCGAAATCTCCATCCTGGCGCTGGTCGAGCAATATCTGGCCTATGTCGATGGCGCGCGGCAGCTGAAGCTGGAACTGGCGGCCGACTATCTGGTGATGGCGGCCTGGCTCGCCTATCTCAAATCGGCGATGCTGCTGCCCAAGGAAGCGCAGCCCGAGCCCAGTCCCGAGGAAATGGCGCTGCGGCTGCAATTGCGGCTGCAACGGCTGCACGCCATGCGCGAGGCCGGCGCGCGGCTGATGGCCGGCGATCGAATCGGGCGCGACGTGTTCGTCCGCCCCCGGCCCGAGGGGCTGCACATGGTGCGGCGGGCGAAGTGGAGCGCCAGCCTTTATGATCTGATCCAGGCCTATGGCCAGATCCGCGCGCGTAACCAGCCGGTGGTGCATATGGTCGCGGTGCGGCCAGTCATGACCCTGGACGAGGCGATCCAGCGGGTGAGTGCGCTGGTCGGATCGGCGCTCGACTGGACGACCCTGGAATCCTTCCTGCCCGACGATCGCGACGGACCGATGGCGAAATCGGCGCTGGCCAGCAGCTTCGTGGCGATGCTGGAACTGGCCAAGCAGGGGCGGGTGGACATAAGGCAGGACGGAATATTCGAGCCGATCTATCTGCGGGCGGCGCTGTTGGGCGATCAATGGGAGCAGTTGCGGTGATCCGGGAGATGGACGATTTCGCGCGCGCGGTGGAGGCGGCCTTGTTCGCGTCGGAGGAACCGCTGACGCCCGCCGAACTGCGTGCCCATGTCGGCGATGGCGGCGACCTGCCCGCGACGCTGGCCGGGCTGGCGCAGGATTATGCCGGGCGCGGCGTCAATCTGGTCGAACGGGGCGGGCGCTGGCATTTCCAGACGGCGGCCGACCTGGCGCATATCCTGCGGCGGGAACGGGACGAGACGCGCAAGCTGTCCCGCGCGGCGATGGAGACGCTGGCGATCATCGCCTATCATGAGCCGGTGAGCCGCGCGGAGATCGAGGCGATTCGCGGGGTTCAGGTGGCCAAGGGCACGCTGGATGTGCTGATGGAGGCCGGCTGGGTGCGTCCGGTGGGGCGGCGCGAAGTGCCGGGTCGCCCACTCATCTATGCGACCAGCGTAGAGTTTCTGTCACATTTTGGCCTTAGCAGCCGCCGGGACTTGCCGGGTCTGGACGATTTGCGGGCTGCGGGGTTGCTGGATCCGGTGGATTTGGCGCTGGAGGGTCTGGGCGGTCAATCCGTTCTGGAAAAGGATGAGGAAGAGGCCTAGAAAGGCCTCCTTTCAGGAGTATGTGAAAATGGGTTCTTTCTCGCTGATGCACTGGGTGATCGTGCTCCTGGTCGTCATGCTGCTGTTCGGTGGCGGCCGGATTTCCGGCCTGATGGGTGACGTGGCCAAGGGCATCAAGAGCTTCAAGAAGGGCATGGCCGACGACGAGGACGACGCGACGCCGGCAAAGCCCGCGACCCGGATCGAGGGTCATCGCGTGCCCGAACAGGATGCGCCGAGCGCAACCGAAGAAAAGACCAAGGCCTGATCTCTAACGCAGGCTGGTAGTCGCGCATGTTTGGCATCGATTCGACCGAATTTCTGGTGATCGTGATCATTGCGGTGATCGTGATCGGCCCGAAGGATCTTCCGCGCGCGCTCTACAAGGTGGGGCAGATCGTGGGGAAGGCCCAGGGCATGGCCCGGCATTTCCGCACCGGCATTGATGCCATGGTGCGGGAAGTCGAGCTGGAAGAGCTGGAAAAGAAATGGGCCGAGCAGAATAAGCGCATCATGGCCGAGCATCCGCCCGAGACCCAGGTTCCCGAAACCCAGGTCATCGAGCATGGTTCGGCCAGCGATGCGCCCGCTGCTTCGGCTGTAGACGACAAGCCGCCTTATGTGGCGGAAGCGCCGGCGGCACCCGCTGTCGATGCGCCGCCCTATGTGGCGGAGGCCGCGCCGCCGCCGGTGGCGGACAAGCCACCCTATGTTGCCGAGGAGCCGGTGGCGCCCAAGCAGGGGGATGCGGCGGCATGATCGGCGAGATTGACGACAGCAAGGCGCCCTTGCTGGACCATCTGATCGAGCTGCGCAGCCGCCTGCTCAAATGCGTCTATGCGCTGTTCATCACCGGGGGAATCTGTTTCTATTTCTCCGAACAGCTCTTCGCCATCCTGGTCCATCCGCTCAAGGAGGCCTTTGGCGACGCCGGCGGCAAGCTGGTCTACACCAAGCTCTACGAAGCCTTTTTCGTGCAGATCAAGATCGCGGCCTTCGGCGCGTTCTGCCTGTCCTTCCCGATCATCGCCAACCAGCTCTGGGCGTTCGTCGCGCCGGGCCTGTATGCGAAGGAAAAGAAGGCGCTGCTGCCGTTCCTGATCGCCACGCCCTTCCTGTTCGCGCTGGGCGCGAGCCTGGCTTATTTCGTGGTGATGCCGACTGCCTTCCATTTCTTCCTGGGCTATCAGGGGAATGCAAGCGGGTTGCAGATCGAGGCGCTGCCGAGTGCGGACAGCTATCTGGGACTGGTGATGCAGTTCATCCTGGCTTTCGGCATCTGTTTCCTGCTGCCGGTGCTGCTGATGCTGCTCAATCGGGCCGGCTTCGTGTCGCGCGATCAGCTCAAGGGCATGCGCCGCTACATGATCGTCGGCGCCTTCATCCTGGCCGCGGTGCTGACCCCGCCGGATGTGGTGTCGCAGCTGATGCTCGCCATCCCGCTGCTGCTGCTCTACGAAATCACGCTGGTCGCGATCTGGTTCACCGATCGCAGCCAGGCGAAACGGGCCGCCGCAGAAGCGGCGGCAGAGGAAGTTTCCGCATAAGAAAAGGCCCGCGAAACGCGGGCCTTTTTATGTGATCAGTTGGCCGACTTCTCGACGGCCTTGCCGGCGCTCTGCACGTCCCTGCCAGCGCCTTCCACCGTGTTGCAGGCGGATACCAGCAGCGACCCGGTGAGCAGCAGGGCGGTGACGATTGTCTTGGTCATCGGTTTCTCCTTCCGAAATATCGGCCGACCGCATGGCGAGCCATATCGGTGACCGCTGGAGAACACGCCTGGACGGGAAGGGTTCCGCCGGCTGGCGCTGGTTCGACGATGATGGAGGGTGGCCCGAAAAAGTCTGAGCCCGGAACGCGTCGGGGGGGGATGATGCGTTCCGGGCTCATATTTTTTGGATAGCAAGAGCGGGGGGCAAAAGATTTGCTATCCGAAATGCAGAACGAGCGGCAAAGCGGGTGGTTCCCGATTTCCGCTCCCGATCGCGAATTTTAATTGCCCTTGTTTTCAGGCATTTCGCTGGTTGATTGGATATTAACCTAAAATAATCTCGCCAGGCGAGCGCAAAAAGATGGTGCGGTTCAACCGAGCGGCCGGCCGCTGTTGCGATATTCGGGGCGGATCGTCGATTCCGGCAGATTGTCGATCGGCGCGGCAAGGGGCGCCGCGGGCGCGGGCTGGGGCGCCGGCGTCGAGGGCGTGACCGCCGGCAGGGGCACATAGGCGGTTGCCGGTCCCGCACTCATCAGTTCGACGGGCGTCACCGGCTGGACCGGCCAGATCCGGCGGGTAGGGCCGGATATCAGTTCGCGCCCCGGATAGGCGTCGCCGAAGGCGGCGGGTGTGCCGTTGAAGCCCATGCCGCGATAGAAGATATGGGCGCCGATCACGGCAACCGGCTGCAGCGTGGCGGACCAGGCCGGGCGGACGGCCAGCGTATGATAATGGGTGGCAAGGCCCACCGGGGCATAGGCTTTGCCCGACAATGCCTGCTGGGCGATGCCGCGCGCGCGGACCCAGGCGACGGCGTTGGGCAGGCGGGCCATGGCGCCATCGCAGCTGAAGGTGAATTGGCAGTGGAAGTCGGTGCGTTCCGACCCCTGATAGACCACGCCGCAGACGCTGTTGGGCCAGAGCGGGCTGCGCACGCGGTTCAATACCACCTGTGCCACGGCGCGCTGGCCCTCCTCTGGCTCGTTCCCGGCTTCATAATAGATGGCCGATGTCAGGCAGTTGAGCGCGCGATAGCTGTCGGTCGCCGTGAGTCCGCGGAAGGTGGCAGCCGGCGCTGCCTTGACCTCGGCCAGGCCCATGACATGCGGGCTCTGGATGGTGAGTGCGCCGGGCGCCGGATCGAAGGCGCCCTCGGCATAGAAGAAGGCGGAGCCGGGGAAATTGGCGCCCGCCTGCTCGGCCGGGTCGGGGCCATGATGATCCTCGGCCAGCATGTCGAGCGGCGCGGCGGTGATGAGATGCGGCACGACCAGCACCGCAAGCGCCAGTGCGCCCAGGCCGCCATGCCAGATCCATCGTTCCTGTTGTCGCGAAAGCCGCATCATCCAGCCGGTATCGAGCGGGCCCGATTGCCGCGCGGCCCTGGCCATAGCCGATTTTCCTTTCCAATTCCTCCACGGAATCGGGCCGACCCTGGATCGGGGGCGGGCGACCGGCGCGCAAAGCCGGGGCAAACCGGCTCTTTTCGTGATGCAGCATTCCCTTGCTTGGCAAGCACGTATCGGCTCCGCTATGCGGGGGGGATGCTGCTCCAGAAAGATAGCCTCGCCCTGATCGGTAATACCCCGATGGTGCGTCTCGCCGGTCCGTCCGAAGCCACCGGATGCGATATCTACGCCAAGTGCGAATTCGCCAATCCCGGCGCATCGGTGAAGGATCGCGCCGCCCTGTTCATCGTCAATGATGCCGAGGAGAAGGGGCTGTTGAAGCCCGGCGGCACGATCGTCGAGGGGACGGCCGGCAATACCGGCATCGGCCTGGCGCTGGTCGCCAATGCCAAGGGGTACAAGTCGATCATCGTCATGCCCGAGACGCAGAGCCGGGAAAAGATGGACACGCTGCGCGCGCTGGGCGCGGAACTGGTGACGGTGCCGGCGGCGCCCTATTCCAACCCCGGCCATTTCGTCCACACCTCGCGCCGCCTGGCGGAGGAGACGGAGGGCGCGATCTGGGCCAACCAGTTCGACAATATCGCCAATCGCAAGGCGCATATCGTCGGCACGGCCGAGGAAATCTGGACCCAGATGGAAGGGCGGATCGACGGCTTCATCTGTGCGGCGGGCACCGGCGGCACGATCGCCGGCGTGGGCCTTGGCCTCAAGGCGCATGACGAGAATATCGTCATCGGCCTCGCCGATCCGCATGGCGCGGCGCTCTATAATTATTACGCCCATGGCGAGTTGAAGGCGGAGGGTAATTCAGTCGCCGAAGGCATCGGCCAGGGGCGCATCACCGCCAATCTGGAAGGCGCGCCGATCGACACCCAGTTCCGCATTTCCGACGAGGAAGGGCTGGAGTGGGTCCGCCGCCTGCTGGCCGAAGAGGGGCTGTGCCTGGGCCTGTCGTCGGGCATCAATGTCGCGGGCGCGGTCGCGCTCGCGAAACAGCTTGGGCCGGGCAAGAAAATCGTGACAATCCTGTGCGATACCGGCTTCCGCTATCTGTCGACCCTCTACAACCGGCAGTGGCTCGAATCGAAGGGCTTGACGATATTCCCCTGGCTCGCGCACAATTGACGGGCCGACACGGGTCGCGGCGGCATAAAATAGAGCATGTTCATGGCTGATCATTCCCGCCGACAGGAGGGGTTGCAGCGCGTTCAGATAGGGCTGACCGGCCTGGCAGGTGTTGTTCTGCTGGTCGGACTGGCGAACATCGTCATCGACAAGGCGCGGGTGGACGATATTGCGTCCGCGCCGCCGGCCGTGCCGACGATCGACGTCAATGCCGCTGTCGCCGCCACCACGCCCAAGGAGCCGCTCGCCGAACTGGGGGTGCAGCCCGCGCCGGAAATGGCGCCGATCGTCCCCGATCTGCAGCCCGATCCCAAGATCCGCAAGCCGATGGACCAGGAACCCACGCCGCAGACGCCCTGACGGGCGATGATGTCGTTCGTTCGCTGTCTTTCGCGATTGCTTACCCTATTGCTGCCGGCGACGCTGATGCTGCTCGCCGGTCTGGCGGTTGCCTGGCGCACGGGGCAGGCGGATCCATGGTGCTGGGGCTGGCCGGCGCTGCTGTCGCTTGTGCCAACGGGGTGGTGGCTGGCGCGGCAGGGCTTTCTGCATGCGCTGTGGGTGGGGCTGGGTGGCGCCGGGCTGGCGCTGCTCTT
>NZ_NOIW01000117.1:0-15019 GCF_002708645.1 Sphingobium sp. IP1 | reverse complement strand
CCCGCCCTCCTCTACCCTCAAGCCCGGCGCCTGCTGCTGCGGCGCCCCATCGCGTCGGAAAATCTGACCCTGTTCGGCCTGTCCGCGCTCCGTGCTGGCGATCAGCAACGCGCCCTCCAGGCCTTCAGCCTCGCCGCCTCGCGCGGCTGGCATGACGATATCCCGCAATATATGGCGCTGGTCGACGCAGCACGGGGCGGGCGCTGGGACGACGCCGCGCTTCGCCTGCGCGCCCTGCTGCAGACGCAGGCCAGCGAACCGGCCATCCGTCAGGCGATCATGCCCTTCATGGCCAGCCCTGCAGGCCACGCCGCACTCGCCCGTCTGCTCGCCGACAATCGGGATTTCCAATATCCGCTTCTCTCGATCGCCCGCACGACCCTTGCCACGCCGCAATTCCGCGCCCTGCTCCAGCATCTGGCCAGCCACCGCGCCCGGATCGACTGCCGCGCTCTCAACAGGCTGGTGTCGCGCTGGCTCGATCAGGGCATCGCAACAGCCGCGCGCGACACCTGGGACGGCCTTTGCGCGTCGGCGGACACGGTCAGCCACGCGGATCGGGGCTTCAGCGACACGGCCACGCCCTTCGCCTGGCAATTGCAGCCACGCGACGATCTTCCGCTGCATGTCGATCCGCACGACGCCAGCCTTTCCTATCGCAATCCCGATAGTGGCCCGCACAGCATCGCCGTCCGTCGGCTGCTGCTCCCGTCCGGCGCGCATCGCTTCAGGATGAGCGGCCGGCCCGCCGATGGCCAAACCTTCCCGACCCTTCGTCTGCGCTGTAGCGGCGGTGGCCCATCGCTCAGCTTGTATGCCCTGTCCGGGATGGGGGCCGAACAAAGCGCAACCATCCCCGATCATTGCCCCGTCCAGAAACTGGAATTGATCGCGCCCAAGGGCAGCGTGACCGGCTTGCGCCTGACCATTGAAGGGGAATGACCTACGGCGCAGCCAGCGCACGCAGACCGCGCACTGAAGGTTTGATGGAAGGCTTGCTTCTCCGTCCGTTGATGATCGCTTCAAAAAGCGACTTTCGTGCCGGCACTGGATCGATCCGAAGAGCCTGAGAGAGAGTTCCGGGTTTCGGTGATGGGGCGGCATCGTCGTCAAGCCATCCCTCACGGGCAGCCTCGATCCGAACCTGAAATTCGACGATCGCCGACGCAGCCCGACGATTAGCTTCTGCTCGCGATGCTCGTCCCAATCGTCAAATGGGATTGGATTTTCCGATGATCGACTGAAGCGTTTTCGGGACGGTCATGCGGACCTCGAAACCACCATCTGCGGTCACCCGGAGATAAGTCATCGATCTCATTCTGTAGCACCATTGCGTAGCGGTTGAACGCTCGGCAGCCGTGGATCAGGAAGAAATCGTTTTATCTCACAATCTTACGGGAAGATTATGGCGGAGAGGGAGGGATTCGAACCCTCGGTACCCTCACGGGCACGCCGCATTTCGAGTGCGGTGCATTCGACCACTCTGCCACCTCTCCGCAGAAGACCGGAAGCATTGAACCGCAAGGAAAAATGCCGCACCGATCTGGTCGAGGGGCGCCCATTAGCGAATGATTCCATCCTTGCCAAGCACCCTTTTCGGTATTTTTCTTGTCTCCCTGCGCGGGCACCCTAAATTGGTCATATGAAAGTCACGATTCAGAATATCGGTACCGGCATCACCGCCCCGCCGGTCGTCCATGCCCGCTTCAGCATCGGCGATGTCCTCAAGCATCGCAGCTTCGGCTTTCGCGGCGTGGTGTTCGACATCGACCCGGTCTTCGCCAACAGCGAGGAATGGTATGAATCGATCCCCGAACATGCCCGGCCCGACAAGCAGCAGCCCTTCTACCACCTGCTCGCCGAAAATGGCGAGAACAGCTATGTCGCCTATGTCAGCCAGCAGAATCTGGTGGCCGACGACAGCGAGGAGCCGGTCGATCACCCGGCGATCACCGGCCTGTTCGGCGATTATGCGGATGGCAAATATCAGCTGCGCCCGCGCCACCGGCACTGAGCCGCGCTGGCGGGTGGCGCTGGGCCTTGCCCTGCTGCTCGCCGCGGCCGGGCCGTTGCAGGCGGCACCGCTGCCGACGCAGGCCCCGGCGTCGGACAAGATCGCGGTTCCCAATGCCGACCCGACCTTCCCCTTCTCCAACGAGATAGCCGCCTTTGCCAAAGCGGAAGAGGCCGGCCCGCCGGTCGCCAACGCCACGCTGTTCCTGGGCAGTTCCAGCATCCGTCTGTGGGACATCAAGGGCAGCTTCACCGATATCGGCACGGTCAATCGCGGCTTTGGCGGCGCGACCACGCCCGACGTGCTGCATTATTACAAGCGGCTGCTGCCCAAGGCCAAGCCGCGCTCGATCATCCTCTATGTCGGCGAGAATGACCTGGCCGCCGGCGCCACGCCGGACACGGTCGCGCGCGACGTGCTGACCCTGCTGCGCCAGCTCCGCGCCGACTATCCCAGGGCGCATATCGCCTATCTCTCGCTCAAGCCCAGCCCGATCCGCTGGACGCTCTGGCCCCAGATGGCGGCGGTCAACATGACCGTTTCGGCGCGCAGCAAGGCGATGAAGTTCGATTATCTCGATGTCGGCCGCCCCTTGCTCGCTACCGACGGCCTGCCCGATGCATCGCTGTTCCGTGCCGATGGTTTGCACATGAATCCGCGCGGTTACGAGCGCTGGACCAGGCTGGTCGACGCCTATCTGGACCATGCCGTGCTGGCGGATGCGGGCGCCGGCCGCGATTCCTGACCGTCCTGCCGGCCAGTTTAAGATTGATCCAAGCGCCAGCAACATTATTACCAGCCGCTTGATCGATCGACTGGCGAAGGGAAAAGAGCAGTGACAACCGATTCGGCCAAGGCCGTGCCGATGGCGGAGCTGACGCTACGCGGCGTCATATTGGGCGCGCTCATCACCCTGCTGTTCACCGCCGCGAACGTCTATCTGGGCCTCAAGATCGGCCTGACCTTCGCCACCTCGATTCCCGCCGCCGTCATTTCGATGGCGGTGCTGCGCCTGTTCGCCACCGGGACGATCCTGGAAAACAACATCGTCCAGACCATCGCATCGGCCGCCGGCACGCTGTCGGCGATCATCTTCGTGCTGCCGGGCCTGGTCATCATCGGCTGGTGGCAGGGCTTCCCCTATTGGCTGTCGGCCTGCACCATCGCGCTGGGCGGCATATTGGGCGTCATGTATTCGGTGCCGCTGCGCCGCGCGCTCGTCACCGGATCGGACCTGCCCTATCCCGAGGGTGTCGCCGCTGCCGAAGTGCTGAAAGTCGGCGCCGGTTCGCGCGAGGGCCTGGAAGAGAATAAGCGCGGCTTGGCCGCCATCGTCATGAGTTCGATCGCCGCCGCCGGCTTCTCGATCATCGCCAAGACCAAGATTCTGGCCGAGGAAGCCGCCACCTTCTTCAAGCTGGGCGCGGGCGCCAGCTCGGTCTCGACCAGCTTCTCGATGGCGCTGATCGGCGTCGGCCATCTGGTCGGCATCTCCGTCGGCGCCGCCATGTTCGTCGGCCTGCTGATCAGTTGGGTCGGCATCGTCCCCTATCTCACCAGTCCGCTGCCCGCCGGCGCGGACCTGGCCGACCTGGTCGGCACCACCTTCCGCATGAAGGCCCGCTTCATCGGCGCCGGCACCATCGGCATCGCCGCGATCTGGACCCTGCTCAAGATCCTCGGCCCGATCATCAGCGGCATCCGCTCCGCCCTCAACGCCGCCAAGGTCCGCAAGTCAGGCGACGCCGGCACGCTGGACATTACTGAGCGCGACCTGCCGATCGGCATCGTCTTCGGCACCATCCTCGCCTCGCTCGTGCCGATCGCCGTCTTGCTGTGGATCTTTGCCCAGGGCGGGCCGATCGCCGCCAATCCGGTGCCGATCATCGGCCTGACGCTGGCCTATATCCTGGTCGCCGGCATCGTCATCGCCTCGGTCTGCGGCTATATGGCCGGCCTGATCGGTGCGTCGAACAGCCCGATCTCGGGCGTCGGCATCCTTGCCGTGCTGGGCGCCTCGCTGATCCTCGCCGCCATCTATGGCTCGGGCCATCCCGAACAGAGCCAGGCGCTGATCGCCTATGCGCTGTTCACCACCGCGATCGTGTTCGGCGTCGCCACCATTTCCAACGATAACCTCCAGGACCTCAAGACCGGTCAGCTGGTCGGTGCGACGCCGTGGAAGCAGCAGATCGCGCTGGTGCTGGGCGTGCTGTTCGGCGCGCTGGTAATCCCGCCGGTGCTCGACCTCCTGAACAGCGCCTTTGGCTTTGCCGGCGCGCCCGGTGCCAAGGCGACCGCCCTGCCCGCACCGCAGGCCGCGCTCATTTCCGCGCTCGCCAAGGGCGTGCTGGGCGGCGACCTCGACTGGGGCCTGATCGGCTTCGGCGCCGGCATCGGCGTGGTCGTGGTCGCGCTGGACGAACTGCTCGGCAAGACCGGCAAGATGCGCCTGCCCCCGCTCGCGGTCGGCATGGGCATCTATCTGCCGATGGCGCTGACCCTGCTGATCCCGGTCGGTGCGGTGATCGGCCATTTCTACAATCGCTGGTCGCTGCGCCAGGCGAACCCGGAATTTGCCGAGCGCATGGGCGTGCTGATGGCAACCGGCTTCATCGTCGGCGAAAGCCTGTTCGGCGTCGCCTTTGCCGGCATCGTCGCTTCGACCGACAGCGACGCGCCGCTGGCGCTGGTCGGCGAAAGCCATTGGGCGGTGCCGCTGTCGGTGCTGATCTTCGCCGGCGTGATCGCCGCCCTTTATGCGCGCCTGCGCCACTGGGCGACCGCGCCGCTCGCCTGACGGGATGAGATGGGGCACCAACGCAAAGGTCGCCCCATCCTTCAAAATCCTACGATAATAGAATGGATATGGGCCGGCCTGCGGCTCGAAACCCTATGCCCGGCGGTTTAATTCTCCAGCATCACCCAAAGGCTGGAGAGCCCACATGCCGCCCGAATTCCTGATTGCCATCATCTTGTGTATCGGCGCCGTCTTTTTCATCGACCATATGGCTCGGCTGGAAAAAGGCGGCTGGCTGCGCCATCGTGGCGGCCTGTCCCGGCGCAGCGGCCCGCGGCGCGATTGAGCCTTCACAATGTGGCCCCTGTATCACGTCACATAAGTTACATTTTTTAGACTTTTAACTGCAATCATATTGCCATGAAGCCGTAAGGACTCATCGCCAATGGCCTCCCCAACCGAAGGGGAGCATTCACCATGAAGACCTTGTTCCGTGGCGCGAGCCGCGCCGCGATCATCCTTGCCACCGCCATGCCCGTCGCCGCCCTGGCCGGCACCATCAGCGGCACCGTGTCCGACGGCACCGGCACCCGCGCGCTGCAGTCGACCCAGCTGCGCATCGTCGAAAATGGCCGCATCGCCGAAGCCGGCCGTGACGGCTCCTACCGCTTCCCCGACGTTGCACCGGGCACCTACACGATCGAAGCCCGCTACACCGGTGCCGATCCGGTGCGCACCACCGTCGTCGTGCCGGCCACTGGTGACGTCGATGCCGACATCCGCATCGGTTCGAACGTCGACGCGTCGATCATCGTCGTCGGCCAGGTCGCCAACCAGGCGTCGACGCTGTCGCGCCAGCGCGCTGCCGACGGCGTCGAAAGCGTCCTGACCCGCGACGCAATCGGCCAGTTCCCCGACCAGAATGTCGCAGAATCGATCCGCCGCCTGCCCGGCGTCAACATCCTGAACGATCAGGGCGAAGGCCGCTTCGTCTCGGTCCGCGGCCTCGATCCGGAACTCAATGCCGCGTCGATCAACGGCACCCGCGTGCCGGCGCCGGAAAGCGATGTCCGCTCGGTCGCGCTGGACGTCATCCCTTCGGAACTGATCGAATCGATCGAGATCAAGAAGTCGCTGACCCCGGACATGGACGGCGACACCATCGGTGCCTCGATCGAAATCCAGACCACCAGCGCCTTCGACCGCAAGAAGGATCTCTATTCGGTCAAGCTGGAAGGCAGCTATAACGACTATGCCGACGCGCTGACGCCCAAGGGCAGCGTCGATTTCTCGACCCGCATCACCGATCGCTTCGGCATCGCCGGCGGCTTCAGCTATTACAAGCGCAAGTTCGAGAGCGACAATATCGAGGCGGCCGACTGGAACCAGACGGACGATGGCATCGCCTATGCCGAGGAACTCCAGTATCGCGACTATGACGTCCAGCGTAAGCGCCTGGGCGGATCGCTCAGCCTCGACTGGCTGGCGACGGACACCACCAAGCTCTACGCGCGCGGCCTCTACAGCCAGTTCGAGGATCAGGAATATCGCGGCGACGTCATTTTCCAGATGAGCGGCGAACCGGAATCGGGCGACGCGACCAGCGCGCAATTCTCCGATGAGGACGACCGCATCCGCGTCCGTCGCCGGATGAAGGACCGCTTCGAAAAGCAGCGTATCAAGTCTCTGACCCTGGGCGGTGAAACCAATACCGGTCCCTGGAAGCTGACCTATTCGGGTAGCTGGTCGGAGGCCAGCGAGCGCGAAAATGGCTCGATCGACCCGACCCGCTTCCAGGCGGATTTCGAAGAAAATGGCGTGAATGTCGGCTTCGACTATTCGAATCCGATGAAGCCGCGCTACACGGTCACCGGTAATACCGACGCCTTCTATGACGCCTCCAACTATGAGTTTGACGAGCTGGAACGCACCACGTTGTCGGACTCGAAGGATCGCGAATATACGATCAAGGGCGACATCAGCCGTGCCTTCGCCACCGATGGTGGTACCTTCACCGTCCAGACCGGTATGAAGGCGCGCTGGCGCAAGAAGAGCTATAATCTCCAGTCGGATGTCTATGACGGCTATGACGGCGATTATACGCTGGCCGACGTGCTCGGCGGCCAGACCTACCGCATCCAGGACATTCTGCCGCAGGCAAGCCATACCGGCCCGTCCAATTTCTTCTATGACAATCAGGCCAATTTCGAGCTGAACGAGTTCGACACGCTGCTCAACTCGACCACGTCCGACTATTCGGTGACCGAGGACATCCTCGCCAGCTACCTGATGGGTCGCTGGGACAGCGACACGCTGCGCGTCATTGCCGGTGTGCGTATGGAGCAGACCCGCAACGACATTCGCGCCTTCCAGACGCTGGCGACCGGCGACGAGGTCGAGGATATCACGATCACGCCGACCCGCTTCGTGCGCAACTATACCAACTGGCTGCCCAGCCTGACGGTCCGCTACGAGCCGGTCACCAACCTGGTCTTCCGCTTCGGCGGCTATAAGAGCCTGGTCCGTCCGAAACTGTCCAACCTGGCACCGCGCTTCGACATCAACGAAGATGGCGAGGCGACGCTCGGCAACCCGAACCTCAAGCCCTATAGCGCCTGGAACATCGATGCGTCGGCCGAATGGTATTTCGGCACCAACGCGGCGCTGACCGGCGGCTTCTTCTGGAAGTCGATCAAGGACTTCGTCGTCGAACAGACGATCGAGGAAGCGGGCACCATCTATGGCGTCGACTACAACCAGCTGACGACCTACATCAATGGCGACACGGCCAAGATCAAGGGCTTCGAACTGTCCTACAGCCAGGTCTTCAGCTTCCTGCCGGCGCCTTTCGACGGCCTGCTGCTGAACGCCAACTACACCTATACCGATGCCAAGGGCACGGTGCTGACCGATGGCGACATTGCCGATCCGCGCAAGGTGCCGCTGGCCGCTTCGTCGAAGAACACGTTCAACATCGTCCTGGGTTACGAAAAGGGGCCGATCTCGCTGCGCGCCGCGGGCACCTATCGTGACAAATATCTGGATGAGCTGGGCGGCAAGGCCGAGGATGATCGCTATGTCGACGATCATTTCCAACTCGACCTGAGCGCGAAATATCGCGTCGCACCGGGCGTCCGGGTCTTTGCCGAGTGGATCAACGCCACCAACGAGCCCTATTTCGCCTATCAGAACTATGCCGGTGCCAAGCGCCTGCTGCAATATGAGGAATATAACTGGACCGCGAAGTTCGGCGTCACCGCCAGCTTCTGATCCCGTTCGATGTCCCCTGCTTGCCGGTCGCGCCCTTGCGCGGCCGGCAAGTCCCGTTTTCCCGGAAAGGACGCCCATGTCCCGACTGTTCCTGACCATGTGGCTGATGGCGAGCGCCGCGCCGCTCTCCGCCCAGCCGACCGCCAGCCCGCCCGTGCCGCGCTCGGCCGGCACGCCCTATGCGGCACGCAGCCTGCCCGACCGCATCATGCTGACGCCCGCCGCCGATCCGTCGCGCGGCATGGCCGTCGCCTGGCGCACCGATGCCGCCCAGACCGCCAGCGAAGCGCAGATCGCGATCTCGGTCGACGGCCCGACGCTGGAGGAGAAGGCAAGGACCGTGACCGGCCCCGCCGGCACCGCGAAGGACAGCGCCAATGGCCCGGCCCTCTATCACCAGATCCGCTTCGACAACCTGACGCCCGATACCGTCTATGCCTATCGGCTGAAGGGCAGCGCGGGCTGGAGCGAGTGGCTGCAATTCCGCACTGCGGCGGCTGAGGCCAGGCCGTTCCGGTTCCTCTATCTGGGCGACATCCAGAACGGCATCCTCACCTATGCCAGCCGCGTCATCCGCCAGGCCTTCCACGCCAATGGCGGGATCGAGCTGGTCGCCCATGCCGGCGACCTCGCCGCGCAGCGCGACGACCTCGACCATGACGATGAATGGGGCGAGTTCAACCAGGCTGGCGCCTATAACTGGTCGATCGTCCCGCAACTGCCGGCGACCGGCAATCATGAATATGTCGATGTGGTGAAGCCCGACGGCAGTGAAAGCCGCACGCTCGGCCCCTATTTCCCGCTGCAGTTCGCGCTGCCCGACAATGGCGTGCCGGGCCTAAAGACCACCTATTATGTCGATTATCAGGGGGTGCGCTTCATCATCCTCGACGGCACGTCGGCAATCGACCTCGGCACCATGGCGCAGCAAACCGCATGGCTCGACGCCACCCTCGCGTCCAGCAAGGCGAAATGGAATGTCGTGCTGTTCCACCAGCCCGTCTTCACCTGCGCCCGGCCGCAGGACACGTCCGAGGTGAAGGCCGCGTGGAAGCCGGTGTTCGACAAGCGCAAGGTCGATCTGGTGCTGCAGGGCCATGACCATTGCTACAGCCGCCTGACGTCGGAAGCGGGCCGCGAGGCATCGGCGCAGGCGCGGGCCAATGGCGCGATCCAGGGGCCGGTCTATCTCGTCTCGGTCACAGGCTCCAAAATGTACGGCCTCAACGACCGTGCCCGCACCCAGCCGGACAAGACCGCCGAAGCGACCGAACTCTATCAAGTCGTGGACGTGGATGGCGATCGCCTGAAATTCCGCACCTATACCGCGTCGGGCAAGCTCTATGACGGCTTTGACCTCACAAAGCGGGCGGACGGCAATCACCTGACCGACACCAGCGAACCCACCATCGCGGTGCGCACCTGCACCGGCAACATTGGTCCCGACGGCGGCAAATGCGTCGCGCGGGGCAAGTGAGGACGATCATGATCAAGCCCTTCGCTCTAGCCTTCACCAGCCTGCTTGCACTGGCCGCTTGCACCACCGCGGAAAAGGAAGTGCCGGTCGCAACACGCATCGCCAACGCAACCCCGGCCGTGACCGTCACGGCGCGCGGCGAGACCACGCCGGTTGGCACGCCCAATGCCGACGCGGCGGATGATCCGGCGATCTGGCGCAATGCCGCCAATCCGGCCGCCAGCCTGATCGTCGGCACCGACAAGAAGGCCGGCCTCTATGTCTATGGCCTGGACGGCAAGACCCGTGATTTCCTGGACGCCGGCCGGGTCAACAATGTCGATCTGCGCGATGGCGTGGCGGTAAATGGCCAGGCCGGCATCCTGGTCGTGGCGTCGGACCGCAATGATGTCGCCAACGCCAAGCTGGCCCTGTTCCGCCTCGACAGCGCAACAGCGAAGTTGACAGCCCTCGGCAAGGTCGATGCCGGCAAGGGCGAGGCCTATGGCATCTGCCTGTACAAGGCACCGGAGGCGACCTACGCCTTCATCGTGCTGAAAGACGGGACGATCAATCAGGTCGCGATCGACGCATCCGGCACCACGCCGACCGGCCGGATCGTCCGCAGCATGAAGCTTGGCACCCAGTCGGAAGGCTGCGCAGTGGATGATCGCACCGGCATCCTCTATGTCGCGGAGGAAGATGTCGGCCTGTGGCGCTTCGACGCGCGCGCAAGCGGCTCCACAACGCCCACGAAGATCGCGGCGGCGGATGGCAAGAATCTGGTGATGGATGCCGAAGGCGTCGCCATCGCCGCGATCGGCGAGAAGGACGGCTATGTCCTCGTCTCCAGCCAGGGTGACAATGCCTATGTCGCCTATCGCCTGTCCGACGACAGCTATGCCGGCCGCTTCCGCGTGATCGACGGCGCCATTGGCGGATCGGAGGAAACCGACGGGATCGAACTGATGCTGGGTGATTTCGGCCCGGCCTATCCCGGTGGCCTGTTCATCGCGCAGGACGGCCATAACGCGGCGGCAGCGCAGAATTTCAAGCTGGTCGCCTGGGACGACATCGCCAAGGCATTGGGCCTGCCGAACTGATCGAAACCGGAAAGGGCGGCCGCGATGCCGCCTTTCCTTGTTATCGCGCCTGCAAGGCGGCCAGCGCCGCCCGTGTCGACAGGGTCAGTGGCTGCGGCAGCGCATCCAGCGCAAACCAGCCGCAGCCCGCCAGCGCGTCGGGCTCCTTCACCACCGGTTCGCCCTGCGCATCCTCGACCAGATAGACCGGCGCCACCCAGTGCGTGCCGCGCTCCGCATCGATCTGGTCCGTCAGGCACAGCAAGCTTCGCGCCCTGATCGTCAGGCCCAGTTCCTCGAAAATCTCGCGCTCGGCCGCCGCTGCCATCGTCTCGAACAGGTCGACCTTGCCGCCCGGCAGACCCCAATGGCCCGCTTCCGGCTCCCGCCGCCGCTGTACCAGCAGCAATCTGCCATCGCGCAGGATCGCCGCGCCGCATCCGACCCGCGGTTCCGTCTGGATCATGCTTCCCCCATGAGAGAAGGGCGGCGGATCGCTCCGCCGCCCCATGCCCTTATTTCTTGCCCGCGAACCAGGCTGCGGTCGGCGCCTTCAGGCGGCTACGCGTCTCGATCCGGGTCTTGATCGCGGCAATCGAGCGATCGACCACCTTGCGCGATTCCGGCGTCAGATACTGGGTCGCATAGGCGTCCAGCTTGGTCACCATCGCCGGGTCGGCCGATCCGCCGCCCAGACGGGCCAGTGCCTGGCTGCGCGCCGACACGTCGATCAGCGCCTCATATTGCGCCTTGTGCGCCAGCACATAGTCGACCGCCAGCATCGGATGGGCGACGCCCACCTGGCCGATGATCGCGGCGCTCGTGGTCTTGCCCGGCTCGTCGGTCAGGGCGAGATCCAGAGCCTGCTGGCCCAGCTTCTCGTCCTTCGCCTTGCCGAGCAGCGCGTAGAGCGTGCTCTTCTCCAGGTCGCTCTTCGCGCCCTTGGCCATGACGCGCAACTTGTCCCAGGTCGCCTGGTCGGCATTCTGGGCGATGATGCCCAGCCACACATTGCGCAGCGGCCCGTCGAGCGCGGCCGGATTGGTCGCCAGCGCGACGAAGCGGCGGTTGGCCTCGGCCACCACGCCCTTGTCGCCCATGCTGCCCAGCGTCGCGACCAGGCTGGTGCGCAGCACCGGCACCTGCGGCCCTTCGCCGGCCTTGGCATCATAGCCGATCGCCGTCAGCGCCGGGGTCAGCTTGGCCGAGGCATAGGCCGCGACCTTCGCCTGGGCGGCGGCGTCGCCCTCCAGCATGTCATAGCTGCTCTTCAAATAGCCGGGCACTTCGGCCAGCACGGCCGGGCTGCCATTGACCGGCACCGCGTCGACCAGGTCGAGCACCAGACCGATCGGCTGATAACCGCCCAGCGCCAGCTGGAAATTGTCCGCCATCAGACCGGTCTGGTCCATGCTGGACAGCTGGCTGAAGCCCTTGGCCAGCGCCTGGATATTGGCGGCGGGATAGAGCGAGCGATAATAGCCGGTCTGCCCCGCATTGATGACATAGGCGCCGCAACCCGGCAGCGTGATCTGGCCATTGCCCTGCAGGATCAGGCGCTGCGCCTCGCCGCCCTGCACCTGCGCCTTCACCGGCACATTCCACTTCAGCGGCGCCTTGTCCTTGGCGTCGCGGCTAAACTCGCCCTGGCTCAGCGTCAGGATGGTGTTGCCGCCCTGGCACTGGGCGCTCTCCACCTTGACCAGCGGGATCCCCGGCTGGCTGGTGAAGTCATGCGCGATGCTGACCAGCCCCTTGGCGCCCGCGCCCTCGACCGCTTTCCACAGATCGTCGGTGACGGTGTTCCCATAGGCGTGGCTCTTCATGTAGGACTGGATGCCCGCCTTCCACGCATCCTCGCCGGCATAGCCTTCGAGCATGGTGATGACCGCTTCGCCCTTCTGATAGGTGATGGCGTCGAACGCCTGATTCACCTGATCGACGGTGGTGATCTTCTGCACGACCGGGTGGGTGGTCTTGAGCGCGTCGAGGCTCATCGCCCGCTCGCGGCCATCGACGCGCGACAGCAGGGCTTCCCATTCCGGGTTCAGCTTGTCGGTGACCTTGGTCGCCATCCAGCTGGCAAAGCCCTCGTTCAGCCACAGATCGTCCCACCAGGCCATGGTGACGAGATCGCCGAACCACTGATGCGCCATTTCATGCGCGGCCACTTCATAGATGGCGCGCTTGGTCTCTTCCGAGGTGAAGCGCGGATCGACCAGCAGGGTGCGCTCGAAGGTGAAGATCGCGCCCCAATTCTCCATCGCGCTGAAGAACTGGCTCTGGCCCGGACCCGCGACATTGTCGAGCTTGGGCAGCGGGAAGGGCACGCCGAAATAATCGTTATAATAAGGCAGGATCGCCGCCGACGCGTCGAGCGCCAGCTGCGCCTTGCCGGTATTGCCCCGGCCGGTGATGACGCCGACTTCGGTATTGCCCGCCATCTTGGTCGCGCGATCCAGTTCGCCCAGGCCAAAGAAGAGCAGATAGGAGGACATTTTGGGGCTGGTGCCGAAGGTCACCAGCTTCTTGCCGCCGCCGATGTCCTTGGTCGCCTTGACCGGCATGTTGCCGACCGCCAGCTGGTCCGCCGGCACCACGGCGCTGAGGTCGAACGTCGCCTTGTAGCTCGGCTCGTCGAAGCTCGGCACGAAACGGCGGGCGTCGGGCGCCTCGAACTGGGTGAAGAGCGCGCGCTTCGCCGCGCCTTCATTGTCGGTATAGTCGAGCGCGAACAGGCCATTAGCCTGCTGGTTGATGATGCCGGCATAGACCATGGTCAGCTTGTAGCTGCCCGGCTGGACCGGCTTGCCGAAGTCGAGGCTGACGGTCTGGGCATCGGCATCCACCTTGGCGGTGCCGGTGATCGCCTTGCCCTTGGCCGGGGTCAGGGTGACGCTGGAGACGGTCAGGTCGGCCGCGTTCAGCACCAGCGCCGGCATGGCCGTGGCGACAGTGACATCGATCGTCACCTTGCCGGTGAATTTGAGGTTCGCCGCATCGGGCGTCACCTCGATCGCATAATGGCTGGGCGCGGCGCCACGGGGCAGCTGGGTGGTGACGCCGGCGGCGGGGCCGGCAGGCGCGGTCTGGGCCAGCGCGGGCGCGGCGATCGCCAGCGGCGCGGCCGCCATCAGGAACGGCAGGATTTTCGACAAGGGCATGGGGGAAGGCACTCCGATACGGCTTGGATGGCGCAATGAGACATAGTCACGCGCAACATGCAAACCGGATCGGCCCTTTCCCGCGGGGGGTCAAGTGAACTATCCGCAAGAGAATGTCGTTGGTCGAAGCCTGTTGCGCGTTCGTCCAACAAGGGCAGAGTGGCTATCGGACGAGAAGCCTTCCGTCCCGCTGGGCGATGAGCGAGCGATCGCCGCTATCGCGCATGTGCCGCAACGCCGCCTTCCGGCAGGCAGGATCGCTATTGATCTGGCGCTCGAACCAACGCCGCCAAATGGGATCAGTCAATGCGATGGCATAGGCTTCTTCTATGCCGCATGCTTCGCGCAGGCGAATTTCCTTGATCAGCAAATGCCAGCGCGAACCGTCGGACGGGTCTAGTTCCGCCCGACGATTACGATAGAAAGCCATGAGGCTTGCGGCATCCTGCATGATCGGCGCAGCCTATGGATCAGATATTCAGCCGCGGCCGCGATAGCCCGGTACGTCCTGCGGCGGCAGCCACATGCCGGCGGGCGGTTCGCCCGACTGCCAGAAGACGTCGATCGGGATGCCGCCGCGCGGATACCAATAGCCGCCGATGCGCAGCCAGATCGGCTGCATCTCGGTGAACAGCCGCTCGCCGATGCCGACGGTGCAATCCTCGTGGAAGCCGGCATGGTTGCGGAAGCTGCCCAGGAACAGCTTGAGTGCCTTGGATTCGACGATCGTCGCGCCGGGCGCATAGTCGATCACCAGATGGGCGAAATCGGGCTGGCCGGTCACCGGGCAGAGCGAGGTGAATTCGGGCGCCGTGAAGCGCACCAGATAGGGCTTGCCCGGACGGGGATTGGGGACATAGTCGAGGACGGCGTCCTCGGGCCGCTGCGGCAGGGTGCTGGCGCGGCCGAGATGGAGCGGGGTATCGGTCATGAGGGCGCATGTAGTCGATTACACGCAATTTGTCATCGGTCCGGCGCGCAAGGCCATCCGTTCATCTGGCGTTCAGCAAAATTTCTGCCTTGGCAGGGCCATGGGGTCTATGCGTCTGTTCCTTTCCGCCCTGCCGCTGCTGGCAGTCACGCCCGCGCTGGCACAGCAAGCCACCGGCAGCGATCCGGTCGTCAATCTGCAGCGCGCCGCGCCGCCGCCGCCGGCCGATGACCCGCGCCGTCAAGGCCCGGAACTCGACGTGTTCCGGGGCACGGCAACGCCGACCCCGACACCCACGCCGTCGCTGCCGCCGATCGTCGCGCCCACGGTGACGCCGGCGCCGACCCAGCGCGCGCCCGCGC
>NZ_NOIW01000116.1:0-15189 GCF_002708645.1 Sphingobium sp. IP1 | reverse complement strand
GGCCATTCCCACCCGTCGCTGAGATGGCGGAGTGGGGTGGGAAGCTGGCCACCTGTTTCACAGCGTCATCCCCGCGCAGGCGGGGATCCATCTCACCAGCTTCGGACCAGATGCGAGGTCAGAAGATGGATTCCCGCCTGCGCGGGAATGACGAAAAGGGTGGTTAGCGGCCATCCCACCAACGTCATGCTGAACTTGTTTCAGCATCCATCGGGCCCAACAAACTATTGGTCTTATGGGAGGAATGGACCCTGAAACAAGTTCAGGGTGACGATGATGGTGAGGGCGGCTTATGGTCACAAGCCGCCCACCTACATCTGTCATGCCGGGCTTGACCCGGCATCCCGCTTTTCTATGCAAAAGATAAAGAAGCGAGGCCCCGGCTCAAGACCGGGGTGACGATGGCCGCTTCTGGTCGTTAGCTGTCAAAGCCGGATATCGTCATTGCGAGCGGAGCGAAGCAATCCACTGGCGCGAGATGGATTGCTTCGCTCCGCTCGCAATGACGGGAGATGCTCGCTTCGCGCCACCCTGTCCTACATGCCCGATTTCTGATCTACCCTGCGCGATGGATCCGCGCCTCTCTCCGCATCGCCGCCTCTGTCTCGCATGTAGCCTTATCGACGCGCGGCAGGGGCATAGGTGTCGCGTCGCCGTCGCGTCGCCGTCGCCTCGCCGCCGCATGACGGGCGCGCGCCATTGACCCGCACCCCCACGCCCCCGACGCGGGACAGGCGCGTAGTCGATGCGTTCCCGGCGCGTTGGCGGTGCAAAAGGCCCGGAAACCCCGTTTACACTGTGAACTTCGACAGGCGCGTGGCCCCGTGCTGTTACCAGTCCTGCCGCCTGTCGCGTCGCAATCGTCGTGCGGTCCGTCGCGCCCGGCATGACGGGGCAGGGTGATTGCGCTATGGCCTGCGCGCCTGCCCGATCGATCCCCGATCCATCGGGCAGGCGAAAATTTTTATCCCGTCCCGCCCTTGACCGGCGAAACGACTTTTCCATATGCATGCCGCTAGCACTCTCTATCCGCGAGTGCTAACAATGAGAGAGTTCATCGGGAGAAGGACAAGGCGGGGCACAATATCGCACGGGGGCATTCCTCTTGCGGGCCGCGCCGGACCCATCCCAGCACAAAGGGAAAGGCAATCATCATGGCATTCCGTCCGTTGCATGACCGCGTTCTCGTTCGCCGCATTGAAGCGGAAGCGAAGACGGCCGGTGGCATCATCATCCCCGACACCGCCAAGGAAAAGCCGCAGGAAGGCGAAATCGTCTCCGTCGGTTCGGGTTCGAAGGCCGAAGACGGCAAGGTCACTCCGCTGGACGTCAAGGCCGGCGATCGCGTGCTGTTCGGCAAGTGGTCGGGCACCGAAGTCAAGGTCGACGGTGAAGACCTGCTCATCATGAAGGAATCGGACATTCTGGGTATTGTCGCCTAAGCGATTTCCCGAATTTCGGTTTTCCATTTTTCCCTATTTTTCGAAGGAATTAGATCATGGCAGCGAAGGACGTAAAGTTTTCGCGTGACGCTCGTGAGCGCATCCTGCGCGGCGTCGACATCCTGGCCGACGCGGTCAAGGTGACCCTGGGCCCGAAGGGCCGCAACGTCGTCATCGACAAGAGCTTCGGCGCCCCCCGCATCACCAAGGACGGCGTCAGCGTCGCCAAGGAAATCGAACTGAAGGACAAGTTCGAGAATATGGGCGCCCAGATGGTCCGCGAAGTTGCTTCGAAGACCAACGACATCGCCGGTGACGGCACCACCACCGCGACCGTCCTGGCCCAGGCCATCGTGCGCGAAGGCATGAAGTCGGTTGCCGCCGGCATGAACCCGATGGACCTGAAGCGCGGCATCGATCTCGCCGTCGCCAAGGTTGTCGAGGACATCCAGTCGCGTTCGAAGCCGGTTGCCGGTTCGGCCGAAGTGGCCCAGGTCGGCATCATCTCGGCCAATGGCGACAAGGAAGTCGGCGAGAAGATCGCCGAAGCCATGGAAAAGGTCGGCAAGGAAGGCGTCATCACCGTGGAAGAGGCCAAGGGTCTCGACTTCGAGCTGGACGTTGTCGAAGGCATGCAGTTCGACCGCGGCTACCTGTCGCCCTACTTCATCACCAACCCGGAAAAGATGGCCGTCGAGCTGGCTGATCCGTACATCCTGATCCACGAGAAGAAGCTCTCGAATCTGCAGTCGATCCTGCCGATCCTGGAAGCCGTGGTTCAGTCGGGCCGTCCGCTCCTCATCATCGCCGAGGACATTGAAGGCGAAGCGCTGGCGACCCTGGTCGTCAACAAGCTGCGCGGCGGCCTGAAGGTCGCTGCGGTCAAGGCACCGGGCTTCGGCGACCGCCGCAAGGCCATGCTGGAAGACATCGCCGTCCTGACCAAGGGCGAAGTGATCTCGGAAGACCTGGGCATCAAGCTCGAAAACGTCACCCTGGGCATGCTGGGCACCGCCAAGCGCGTCACCATCGACAAGGACAACACCACCATCGTCGATGGCGCCGGTGATGCCGACTCGATCAAGGGCCGTACCGAGCAGATCCGTGCGCAGATCGAAGTCACCACTTCGGACTATGACCGTGAAAAGCTGCAGGAACGCCTGGCCAAGCTGGCTGGCGGCGTTGCCGTCATCAAGGTTGGCGGTGCGACCGAAGTCGAAGTCAAGGAGCGCAAGGATCGCGTCGACGACGCCCTGCACGCGACCCGCGCTGCCGTCGAAGAAGGCATCGTCCCCGGTGGTGGCACCGCGCTGCTCTACGCGACCAAGGTTCTCGAAGGCGTCGCTGGCGCCAATGACGACCAGACCCGCGGTATCGACATCGTCCGCAAGTCGCTGACGGCTCTGGTTCGCCAGATCGCCGCCAACGCCGGCCATGACGGTGCTGTCGTCTCGGGCAAGCTGCTCGACCAGGCCGACACCTCGTTCGGCTTCAACGCGTCGACCGACACCTATGAAAACCTGGTTGCCGCCGGCGTCATCGATCCGACCAAGGTCGTGCGCACCGCGCTCCAGAACGCTGCCTCGGTTGCTGGTCTGCTGATCACCACCGAAGCCGCGGTTTCGGAACTGCCCGAAGACAAGCCCGCCATGCCCGCCATGCCGGGTGGCATGGGCGGCATGGGCGGCATGGACTTCTAAAAGCGATCGTAGCGGGTGGGCAACGCCCGCCCGCGGTTCGATCGCGACTTCAAAGAAGTTCTCGCGCATGCGACAAGAAAGGGGCTGGTGGAGCGATCCACCGGCCTTTTTCGTGCCCGTCCTTTCCGCTGTCCTACAGCCCGTTTCCGGCCCCATATGACGGTGCCTTGGCCGGGGAGGGGTAGAGGGATATTGTTGATCGGGCAGCGGAATTGATCTGCTTTGGTGGGCATCCGGTTTACCAAATCTCAAGGCTGATCCGCCACTATGCTGGCACGTGTCACGCCTCGTCCGCCATCTGTGCGCAGTCCTGCGCGCGCGCTTTGCGCCCCGTACCCAGCAGAATGCTGAGGTGCAGGATAGCCTCGTCAAGGCGCTTTACGCCTCCCCGGCATCGCTGCTTTCTGGCGCGATTTCAGGTGGTTCGCTCAGTATCGTGATCGCCTGGCAGGCCCATGTCCTGACCATGCACATCATTGCCGCGCTGGTCCTGATCGTGGGAATCAGCCGCTCCATCTCGGCCGTCTATTTCCAGCGCGCGCTGGCGCATCAGGATGGTCCGGCGCGTCCGATCTGGGGAATTGCCTATGAAATGGGTGCCTGGATCTATGCCGCGCTGCTCGGGCTTCAGTCGCTCGCGACCCTGACGATCAGCCAGGATGCGACGTTGCATGTGCTCGCCGTCGGCATGGTCGCCTCCTATGCGGGCGGCATTTCCGGCCGCAATGCCGGCCGGGTCCATGTCGCGGTCGGCCAGACCTGCTTCACCATGCTCCCGACCTCGATCGGCCTGCTGATCGCCGGTGGCGCCGGCTATGTCGTCCTTGGCGTGCTCTGCTTCCTGATGATCTTCGCCATGGCGGAAATCACCAAGACCACGCACCGCATCGTGCTGGAAGCGATGCAGGGCAAGCAGGAGAAGAGCAACCTCGCGATCAAGTTCGAGCGGCTGGCCCGCTATGACAGCCTGACCGGGGTGGAAAACCGCATGGCGATGCAGATGCGGCTGCGCGACCTGTTCGACAATCGCATTTCCGATGCGGATCAGACCGCCGTCCTGTGGATGGACCTCGACCGGTTCAAGGAAATCAACGACACGCTGGGCCATATCGTCGGCGACCAGCTGCTGTGCCAGGTGGCCGAACGGCTGACCCGCGCGCTCGACCGGCGCGGTCATGTCGCGCGCTTCGGCGGCGACGAGTTCGTGTTGATCTGCCCCGGCGTCAGCCGCATCCAGGCCGAAGTGATCGCGGGCGACATCACCCGTATTCTGGCCGGCGATTTCGAGGTTGGCGGTCATCACCTGACGATCTCCGCCTCGATGGGCATTGCCGTCGCGCCGGAAGATGGCGCCGATGGCGACGAACTGCTGCAGCATGCCGATCTGGCGCTCTACAAGGCCAAGCATGCCGGCCGAAACCGCCATGCCCAGTTCGACTGGACCATGAAGGAGCGGCAGAACCGCACCTATGAGCTGGAGACCGGGCTGCGCAGCGCGCTCGCCAATGGCGAGCTGCAACTTCATTATCAGCCGATCTTCGATACCGAGACCGGCCGGATCACCATCTGCGAGGCGCTGATGCGCTGGCAGCATCCGGAACTGGGCTGGATTTCCCCGGCCGAGTTCATCCCGATCGCTGAAAGCTCGGCCCTGATCGAGCCGATGACCAACTGGGCGCTGGCCCAGGCGTGCCGCGACGCGATGGGCTGGGACGAGGGTGTCCGGGTTGCGGTCAATATCTCGCCCGCGCTCATCAAGACCGACGGCCTGCCGCGCGCGGTCATCTCCGCGCTGCTCCAGTCGGGGCTCAAGGCGCGCCGGCTGGAGCTGGAAGTCACCGAATCCATCTTCCTGGAAGATGACCGTCGCACCCATCTGATCCTCAGCGAATTGCGCCGTATCGGCCTGCGCCTGGCGCTCGACGATTTCGGCACCGGCTATTCCTCGCTGGGCGCCTTGCGCACCCATGAGTTCGACACGATCAAGGTCGATCAGAGCTTCATGCGCGGCGTCGGCGAAAATCCCCGCGACCGCGCCATCGCCCAGTCCGTCGCCTATCTGGCCCGCGCGCTGGAGGTGGAGACGGTGGCTGAGGGGATCGAGACCGAGGAACAGTTGCGCTACGCCCGCGAAACCGGCTTCACCAACGTTCAGGGCTTCGTCCTCAGCCGGCCGGTCCCGATCGGCGAGTTGCAGGCCCTGCTCAACCGCAACAGGGCCGATGTCCATGACATGGCGGCGCTGATCCGCCAGCGCCGCCTGGCCTGATCCTTATTTGGTCAGGCGCGTCTGGGCCGACGCCAGCCGGCGCATCATGCGGATATCCTTGAGGTCGGTCTTGAGCGCCGAAGCGGCCCAATTCTCGACAATATCCTTCAACTCGTCATGGTGCAGCGGGTCGACCCGGCGCCCGGCTTCATAGACGCCGACATGGCCGGCATGGTGCGGGCGATTGCGGGTGACGAAATCACGCACCGCCGCTTCCCCCTCGCCATCCTCGACCAGCGTATGGACGATGCCCATGTCGAACATCTCTTCCGCGGTGAAGACCTTGCCCGACAGGATCATGCGCTCGGCCGCCAGCCGGCCCAGCTTGCGCGACAGGATCGAATAGGCGCCCATGCCGGGGAACAGGCCGAACAGCATTTCCGGCAGGCCGAAACGGGCGCTGCGCTCGGCGATCACCACGTCGAAACAGAGCAGCGCCTCGAACCCGCCGCCCAGCGCATCGCCCTGCGCCAGCGCGATCGACACCACCGGCATGTCGCCGTTGCGCCAGGTGCGATGGACCACGTCGATGCAGGCATGGCCATATTGGACCAGGCCGGGCAGGTCGCCGCGCTCGATGCAGCCGGCGAACAGTTCCAGATCGCCGCCCAGGTTGAACACGCCGGGGAAGCGGGAACCCGCGACCATATATTTGACCGGCAACTGGCCGGCATCGAACAGCCGCTTGGTCTCGGCATACCAGTAGCGGACGTCGCGCAGCATGGTCATGCTGAAATTGGGTCGATTGGCCGGCGTCATGAACGCCCAGAGCGTTTCGGATTCGGCCTCCCACTGCACGTCGATCTGGCCCAGGTCGAACAGTTGGGAAGGGGCGGGAGATGACGTTACGGCATCCTCGCCAAAGCTTTCGATCTCGAATGCCGCTTCGACCTCGGTCGCGCGCTCGTCAGCTGCACTAAAGCGTCCTGAATCAATCATGTGCGCCCCATTTTTCTCTTGAATCTGAACCTTCGACGGTCGGCGCTTATGATGCAGTGCGGGACAAATAGTTGACAGATCATTAACCATTTTTATCCGCAACTGTTGCCCGGAAAGCGCGGTAAATGCGCCGAAATGGAGATTGTTGTTGCGATATCGCAACAGAAATTTTCGTTTCCCCTTTTCAGCCCGTCTGCTCAGCCCTTTGTTAACCATTGTTAATTAGGGCGGTCGCATGGACATGCATCGCCTTCCGGCCCGCAAGAATGTGACACTCACGCTACAGGATGCGCAGGGCCAGCCCTGGACCTTGCGCCTGTCCACCGATTGTCTGCGCTTCATCGGCCGCTATCGCCGGGTCGAGGGGTTCGACATCGACGCGATGACCCTGTTCGACGGCGTCCGCCGGGCCGGCTGAAACGGCGCTCCGACCGCGCTGCTCTTGTGCGCGCGGGCGTTCGCTCCTAGAGCGCGGCGATGACCAAGCCCCGCTTTTCCTTCTCGATCGCCGCCACCGACGGCAAGGCCCGCACCGGCGCGATCCAGATGCGCCGCGGCGAGATCCGTACGCCGGCCTTCATGCCGGTCGGCACCGCCGCCACCGTCAAGGCGATGCGCCCGGCCGAAGTGCGCGCCACCGGCGCCGACATCATCCTGGGCAACACCTATCATCTGATGCTGCGCCCCGGCGCCGAACGCATGGCGCGGCTGGGCGGATTGCACGGCTTCATGGGCTGGGACCGGCCGATCCTGACCGACAGTGGCGGCTATCAGGTGATGAGCCTCAGCGCCCTTACCAAGATGAGCGAGGAGGGGGTCGCCTTCTCCAGCCATCTCGACGGCTCCAAGCATATGCTCAGCCCCGAGCGCTCGATGGAAATCCAGCGGCTGCTCGACAGCGACATCGTCATGGCCTTTGACGAATGTACCAAGAATGGCTGCACCCATGACGAGGCCGCCAGGTCGATGGAGCGATCGATGCGCTGGGCCAAGCGCTCGCGCGACGGTTTCGATGCGGGCGGCGACCATGCCGATCGCGCAGCCCTGTTCGGCATCCAGCAAGGCTCGCTCAACGAAGGGCTCCGCAAAATTTCGGCGGAGAAGCTGATCGAGATCGGCTTTGACGGCTATGCCGTGGGCGGCCTTGCGGTGGGCGAGGGGCAGGAGGCGATGTTCGCCACGCTCGACTTCGCGCCCGACATGCTGCCGCAGGACAAGCCGCGCTACCTGATGGGCGTGGGCAAGCCCGACGACATCGTCGGCGCGGTGGAGCGCGGCATCGACATGTTCGATTGCGTGCTGCCGACCCGGTCGGGCCGCAATGGCCAGGCCTTCACCTGGGCCGGCCCGCTCAACATCCGCAACGCCAAGTTCAACGAGGATCTGGGGCCGCTCGATCCGCGCTGCGGCTGTCCGGTCTGCGCGACCTGGAGCCGCGCCTATCTCCATCATCTGGTGAAGTCGGGCGAGATGCTGGGCGCGATGCTGATGACCCAGCATAACATCCACTTCTATCAGGAACTGATGCAGGGTCTGCGTGACAATATCGCGGCGGGCACATTATCGACCTTCACGGCCGATTTCCGCCGCGACTATCAGCGGGTCTGACGCTTTTTCAGGGAATGACGCTGATCGCGATGCTGTACTGGCCCGCTTCGGCATCATGATCGAGCGGGGAGCGCAACTGGCGCGACAGGCCGGTCAGCACCCGGCCATAGCGTTCGTTCAGCAATAAAGTCATTTCCGGCCCGGCGCGCAGCGCGGGCGACGCCATCTGCAACAGGGCGCGGTCGTTCCGATCGGCCTCCAGATGCACCGAAATCCGCATCGTCGCGCGCGGATCGGACAGCATTGCCAGCTCGACCAGTTCGGTCACCAGGAAGGCGACCGGAACGGCGACATCCTGGCTGATGTGCAGGTCATCGTCGCTGTCGATTTGGATGCCGAAACGGCGCGCCTCATGCGGGGCGGTGCCGCGCAGGCTGGCGGACAATTCGCTGATCAGCGGGCGCACGCCGACGCCGCGATTGTCCTCCAGCTCGGCAAAATGGTTGCGATGGACGACCGACAGGGCGTCGACCCGGCGCTGGATCGATCCATAGGCGGACACCGCTTCGGGCTCATGCGCCGACCGGGCATGCAGGCTGATCAGGCTGGCGATGATCTGCAGGTTGTTCTTGACCCGATGATGCACCTCTCGCGTCAGCTTGCGCTGGGTGTCGAGCGCGGCGGCCATTTCCGCCTCATGGGTGGCGACATCCTCGCTGATCTCGCGAAAGGTGTCGCCCAGGTCGCTGATCTCATGCGCAGGGGTACGGATGCGCCGCAACGGCTCCAGCACTTCGCCAGGCTGATAGGCGGCAACCTGGCGCCGCAGCAGCACCAGCGGGCGGATCAGCAGCCGATTGACCACGAACCAGCCGATCGCGGCGGCCGCGAACCACATCACCAGCGGCAGGAACAGCGACAGCAGCCGGGCGATCGTCGCGGGCGGCTCGCGCACCGTCATGGTCAGCAATATGTCGGGCGGGTCGAGCCGGGCGGACAGGCTGCTGCTATGGCCGTCGATCCGGCTGCCGGGGCGGCTGACGATCATCTGCCGTTCGCCCTGGCGCAGGCTCAACTGCCGGTTCTGCAGCGCGGTGGCCGGATCGGCGACGCTTTCGAGATGCGGCCGCGAATAATAGGCCAGCGCCGCGACGCGATTGTCATGGCTGTGGGTGCGCGACAGCAGGAAGTCGCCGGACGACAGCAGTTCGACGCGCGGACCGACGAAGCGGCGCGCGGGCGGAATGCCGGCCGGCTCCGGCGTGGCCGATCCGCACAGCTTCTTGCCCGATCGGTCGTAGATATAGAATCGGATGCCGTTCCGGTCCTGCGCGGTGAGGAAGAAGGAGAGGCGGTTGCAGATTTCGCCGTCCGCCTTGCCATCGGCCAGCGCGTTGACGGTCAGGCCCAGCGCGGTGCGATCGGCGTTGAGGTCGGCGGTCAGCTTGCGCGCGCTCTGCGTTACGGCGACACGCAGCAGCGCCTCCTTCTCCAGGTCGGCGGTGCGAATCGCCTGCAGCGACGCCACCAGCGCGATCAGCCCCAGCGGCAACAGCGCGAGTGTCAGGATGAGGAACATCTTGACGCCGGTGGACCGGAGATAGACGCCGAACATGGTCATGGGGGATCGAGAGGGTCCTTGTATGGACGGCAGGGAAATGCCGCCCCGACCAGCGTTGATCAGTCCAGTTTGCTGAGCAGGTCCAGCATTTCGGCGGGAATATCTTCGTCGACCGTGCGCTGATAGACGGACTTGAGCACCTGGGACACCTGGGCCTCGTCCTTTTTCGCGGCCGTGCGGCGCTTGCGTGGTTCGGGCGCAGTCTTCATATCGCGGTCGCGGATGGTCGTGCCGACGTCAATATCCCCTCCCATCCTGTCCCGTTCCGTTGTTGAAGAAACCAAAATCAGCCCCTTTGAAGCTAAATCCGTGACGCCAGCCTGTCCGCTATTTCGCCGCAACGCATAGCGGCGTCAATTCACCAAGCTGGGCAAATTTCACCAAAAAGCCGTTACCGTCGAAAAAACCGAACGAGAGTGAAACAAATCTTGGTGTCGATGGTTCCGGCATTCGAAGCATTTTTTGCACCGTCGGTCATTCGGCGGCAGGGGGAGAGGGGCTTGCCAGCGCGGCATCGTCATCCCATCCTCCGGCGGAGCCGATGTTTCGGACAACAGGCCCGACAGGGCAGGGAGAAGACTTACCGATGTCGCTTGGACAGCAACTGCACCCCCATCTTCCTTTCTTGCGGCGCTATGCGCGCGCGCTGACGGGCAGCCAGACTCATGGCGATGCCTATGTCCGCGCCACGCTCGAAGCGATCGTCGCTGCGCCGGAGGAGTTTCCCAGCGGTGTCGATCCTCGCCTCGGCCTCTACAAGACCTTCCATGCGATCTGGTCGTCCTCGCATCTGGATGACGAGCCCGGCTTCTCCGGTTCGATCGGGCAGGAGGCGATCGCCCATGCCCGATTGGCCCGGCTGACCCCGCTGCCGCGCCAGGCGCTGCTGCTGACCGCGCTCGAAGGCTTCACCACGGAAGATGCCGGCTATCTGATCGGCCTCGACACCGCCGATGTCGAAGCCCTGGTCGAGGAAGCGCTGGAGGAGATCGAGGCGCAGACCCGTGCCAAGGTTCTCATCATCGAGGATGAGCCGATCATCGCGATGGATATCGAGACGATCGTGCGCGATCTTGGCCATGACGTGACCGCCATTGCCGTCACCCGCGAGGATGCGGTGCGCGAGGCGCTGGCGGAGCGGCCCGGCCTGGTGCTGGCCGATATCCAGTTGGCCGATGATTCGAGCGGCATCGACGCGGTGAAGGATATTCTCGCCGAATTCTCGGTGCCGGTGATTTTCATCACCGCCTTCCCCGAACGGCTGCTGACCGGCGAACGGCCCGAGCCGACCTTCCTCATTACCAAGCCGTTCCAGCGCTCGACGGTGAAGGCCGCGATCTCGCAGGCGCTTTTCTTCGACGAAGCGACCGCCCCGGCCTGACCTCTCTTCTCGCCGGCCGATCCTTTGTGACGGTCGGCGGAACCCTCCCGGCTTTAACGCGTTAAATATGCGTAACGATTCGGAGAGGGCCGATGGCCGACGAGGAGCAGCATATCTCGACGCAGGACGCACGGGGCGGCGCTACGCCGCACGTCGTTCGCTATGTGCTAGGCATTTCGCTCGCACTGGCCGTGATCGTGATGCTGCTCGTGCTCTGGCGGTAAGGCAGTGGAAAAAATGGGCGTTTCTAGGGGTATCTTGGGAATTGGCCTTTGGCGGTAATCGAACTAGGGTGCGGATGCATATATGGCTTTGACGACTTCGGTTCATGCAGCGAGGGCGACAGTCGAAACGGGGGTTGCTGCCGTGGATGAAGGGCTGAACCAGGCGCCGCGCGAGGCACTGTCGGACGGCGAGTTCAAGCGTGAACTGGCCGCGGTCATTCCGCATCTGCGCGCCTTCGGGCGGTCCCTGTCGGGCAATCGCGACACCGCCGACGATCTTGTCCAGGAAACCCTGCTCAAGGCCTGGGCCGCGCGTGCCCGCTTCCAGGCTGGCACCAACATGCGCGCCTGGACCTTCATCATCCTGCGCAACCATTATCTCTCGCAGATGCGCCGGTCGCGCTTCCGCGGCGACTGGGACGACCTGACCGCCGACCGGCTGCTCGCTGCGCCCGCGGGCCAGGACAAGCATGTCGAACTCAGCGACATGCAGCGCGCCCTGCTGCAATTGCCCCAGCCCCAGCGCGAGGCATTGATCCTCGTCGGCGCGGGTGGCTTTGCCTATGAGGAAGCGGCGGAGATCTGCGGCGTCGCGGTCGGCACGATCAAGAGCCGCGTGGCCCGCGGTCGCGCCGCGCTCGAACAGATATTGGAGGAGGGCGCGCTGCCCTCGCGCCGGACGCAGGAAACGACCGATACGGCGGTGCTGGACGAGATCATGGACGATGTCGATCGCCTGAGCCGTGGCCGCATTTCCGACAATCTGGTCGACCATGGTGCCGCCGACGACGATGGCGATGGCGAGATGGATGGCAAGACCGCCGAGGATTGAGGGCGGGATGCCATTGCCCTGGCGTGATCGGGAACGATCCGCCCGGCTTGTTGGTTGAAATGCCATGGGAAGGATGGAAGCCATGGGCAACGACCCGCAACATCGACAGGATCGGACCGGGCGACGCTCGGATCGTCCGCAAGGCAGCGGCGGCATCGTTTTCGCGCTGGTGGCGCTGGCCCTGATCCTGGCGATCGGCTTCTTCTATCTCACCAATGAAAGCCGCGAGGATCGGCGCGCCGACGCCATTACCCAGGCGGCGGATTCGGTCGATAATGGTGCCCGGATCGTGGGCGAAGCCGCGCGCAACGCCGCGGACAAGCTGCGCAACAACAACTGAACCTCCTTGCGATCGGGCGGGACAAGGCGATCCGGTGTCGCCTTGATTTACAGTCATTGGCGCCATCTTCAGATTTTCTTTGCCATTTTCAGGCAGGGTCTGAGCCCTGTCGGATTTCCTTACAGCTTGTTGTAAGGCTGGGCCGACTCCAGTTGGCGGCCCTTCCCGACCGGAGGGGCGGTGCTGCGGGAAGAAGCGCGATACGATGATCAGGCTGTTCAAACATTATGTCCCTCATGCGGTGCTGCTGCTCGGCCTGCTCGATTTCCTGCTGCTGATCGGCGCGGGGGAAGCGGGCTGGATCCTGCGCGCGCATCAGATCGGCATGGATGTCGAGCCGATCGCGACCCGCGTCGGCCCGCTGCTGAGCTTCGCCTTCGCCATCCAGACCGGCATGATCGCGGTCGGCGTCTACAGTCCCGAAGCGCTGCAATCGATCCGCTTCGCCTTCGCCCGCCTGCTGGTCGCCATCTCGCTCGGCGTCATCTTCCTCTCGGTCATGTATTTCCTGCTGCCCGGCATCACCCTGTGGCGCTCCAATTCGCTCTACGCGATGGGGCTGGCGATGGCACTGTTGCTGCTGGCCCGCATGCTGCTGGGGTCGCTGCTCGGCGGCGAGGCGTTCAAGCGCCGCCTTGTCGTGCTGGGTGCCGGCCGGCGCGCCAACCGCATCCGCGACCTGGAACAGAAGCGCGGCGCCGGTTTCCTGGTGGTCGGCTATATCGCCATGAATGATGGCGACCAGGTGGTGGAGGAAGCGATCAACCGCACCGCCATCTACAACATGTCCGATTATGTGGTGCGGCTGAACGCCAGCGAGGTCGTGCTGGCGCTGGAGGAGCGGCGCAACGCCATCCCCATGTCCGACCTGCTGCGGATCAAGACCACCGGCGTCCATGTCAACGACCTGTCGACCTTCCTGGAGCGCGAGACCGGGCGCGTCGATCTCGACAGCGTCAACCCCAGCTGGCTGATCTTTTCCGACGGTTTTTCCGCCGGTCGTCGCCTGTCCAGCATCGCCAAGCGCATCTTCGACATCATCGCCAGTTCGATCCTGCTGCTGCTGACCGGCCCGATTATCCTGTTCGCCGCCTTGCTGGTGAAGCTCGACAGCCGGGGCCCGGCTTTCTACCGGCAGCAGCGCGTCGGCCTCTATGGCCAGGAATTCTGGATCGTGAAGCTGCGCACCATGCGCCAGGATGCGGAGGTCAAGGGCCAGGCGGTCTGGGCGGAGAAGGATGATCCGCGCATCACGCGCCTGGGCTATTGGCTGCGCAAGCTGCGCATCGACGAACTGCCGCAGAGTTGGACCGTCCTCAAGGGCGAGATGAGCTTCGTCGGCCCGCGCCCCGAACGGCGCCAGTTCGTCGAGGATCTGGAGCAGCATCTGCGCTATTATGCCGAACGGCACATGGTGAAGCCGGGCATAACCGGCTGGGCGCAGATCAACTATCCCTATGGCGCGTCGATCGAGGATGCCCGACACAAGCTCGAATATGATCTTTATTATGCCAAGAATTACACGCCCTTCCTGGACCTGCTGATCCTGATCCAGACGGTGCGGGTGATCCTCTGGCCCGACGGCGCACGCTGAGCGACAGGCGATGAGCGCGCTGCTGCAATTCATCGGCGACTGGGGCCATGCACTGGCCGCGGTCCTGTTCGCCGCGCTTGGCATCTTCATCCTGCGGCGCCGGGACGATGCGGCCGAACCGCGCATGCTCGCAAGCGCGCTGCTGCTGACCTCCTGCTGGGCGCTCTATGTCTCGTTCGGTGGCGTCGACAAGCCGCTGTCGGGCATCGGGGAAAGCGTCCGCAACGCGGCCTGGCTGATGCTGCTGTTCGTCATGCTGCGGCGCGGCCCGGCCTCGCGCAGCGGCGCACTGGTCGCTGTCGGTCTCGTCTATCTCGCCGTTGCCGGCCTCATCTTCCTTCAGACCTCGACCGATCTCACCTGGCGGCAATTGCCCGTCCGCAGCGATCTGCACCAGATGCTGGTGGCCGTGTCGCTGGTGCTGCGGATGATGACGGCGATCGGCTGCCTGCTGCTGGTCCATCATCTCTACACCGCCTGGCCCTCGCGCGATCGCGGGCGGGTGTCGCTGCTGCTCGGCGCGCTGGCGGCGATGTGGACCTATGACCTCAATCTCTATGTCATCGGCTATTTCGCGATGGACCGGGTCAACGAACTCTATGCGCTGCGCGGGCCGCTGATGGCGCTGCTGGCGCCGGTGATCGCCATCGGCATGCGCAAGGAAATGGCCGGGCGGCTGCAATTGTCGCGCACCATTGCCTTCCAGTCGCTGTCGCTGGTGGCGGTCGGCCTCTATGTCGTGGTGCTGACCGCGGCGGCGGTGTTGATCGAGATGATCGCCGGCCCCTATGCGCGGGTGGTGGAGATTGGCGCGGTCTTCTTCGTGGCGGTGACCGCGCTCGTCCTGCTGCCCTCGCCACAGATGCGGGCGCTGTGGAAGGTGCAGGTCGCCAAGCATTTCTTCCAGCATCGCTACGACTATCGCACCGAATGGATGCGCTTTGGCGAAACCATCGGCCGTCCGGGCGAAAATGCTCCGCCGCTGGGCGAGCGGGTGGCCAAGGCGGTCGCCGACATCACCGATTCCCCCGCCGCCTTGCTGCTGTTGCGCACCGAAGACGGCCGGCTGGCGTTCGAGGCGCAATGGAACTGGCCGCAGGAACCGATTGCCGGCCTGTCCCTGCCGCTCGACCAGCTGGAAAGCTGGGAAAAAAGCGGCTGGATCGTCGATGTCGGTCGCATCCGCGATGGCGACGCCACTTTCGACCTGCCGCTTTGGCTGATCGAGGATGCCCATGTCTGGGCGCTGGTGCCGCTGCTCCATTATGGCCGGCTGATCGGCGCGATCCTGCTTGCGCC
>NZ_NOIW01000115.1:0-15579 GCF_002708645.1 Sphingobium sp. IP1 | reverse complement strand
CGCTCCCCCCGCCCTTGCCCAGAAGCTGGACGAGCAACCCCGCACGGCAATCATGACCGCCTTCCCGCCCGAGCATGCCGCACTCGTCGGCAGGATCGAGCAACCGCGCACGGTGCGCGTCAATGGCGTGCCGGTGACGCTCGGCCAGATGGCCGGCAAGCCGGTGCTGCTGGTCGAAAGCGGCGTCAGCATGGTCAATGCCGCCATGACCACCCAGTGGCTGGTCGATCGCTTTGCGGTGAAGCGTATCCTCTTTTCCGGCATTGCCGGCGGCATCGATCCCTCGCTGCATATCGGCGATGTCGTGGTCGCGGCCGACTGGGGCCAGTTCATGGAAAGCACGATCGCGCGCGAGGCGCCGGGCGGCAAATGCCTGCCGCACCAGCCCAGCCTGCATGTCGGCGGGCGCGGCATCAGCGGCCCCGCCTTCATGGACAATGCCGCCTATCGCCAATATCTGTTCGCGACGTTCCAGGCGCAGGTGCTGGACATGGAAAGCGCGGCAGTGGCGCAGGTCGCCTATGCCAACCGCGTACCCTTCCTGGCCTTTCGCAGCCTGTCGGACTTGGCCGGTGGCGACGCCGAACAGAACCAGATGAGCGTCTTCATGGCGCTCGCCTCGGCCAACTCCGCGCGCGTTGTGCAGGATTTCGTGGCGCGACTGCCCGATTAACGGTCGCGCTTGAGGAAGCGGGCAAGGCCGGAGTCGGATAGCCGGACATCCACCTGCATCTCCGCCTCGCTCGGCCGCGTCGCCAGCACCTCGCCATGCTCGTGCAGCCAGGCGAGGGCAGCCCCATCGGCGATCGGCAGGCGCAGGCTGTGAACCCGTGCGCCACGGGTCAGCCGGCTGCTGATCGCCCGCTGTAGTCCTTCGACACCCTCGCCGGTCAAGGCCGAGATGATGACCACGTCGTCATGGCGCGCCGCAATCTCTCGCGCCTGCGCGGCGCTCTCCGCGTCCAGCAGGTCCAGCTTGTTCCACGCCTCGATGATCGGCGGCGGATCGGCCTCGCCATCGCCGCGTTCCAGCGCGCCTTCACCGGCCACCCCCAGTTCGCTCAGCACGTCCAGCACGTCGTCGCGCTGTGCTTCGGTATCGGGATGGGCGATGTCGCGGACATGGACGATGATATCGGCCGACAGCACCTCCTCCAGCGTCGCGCGGAAGGCCGCGATCAACTGGGTCGGCAGGTCGGAGACGAAGCCCACCGTGTCGGACAGGATCGCCTTGTCCAGCCCCGGCAGCACGATCTGCCGCATCGTCGGGTCGAGCGTGGCGAACAGCAGATCCTCGGCCATCACCTCGGCGCCGGTCAGGCGGTTGAACAGGGTCGACTTGCCGGCATTGGTATATCCCACCAGCGCGATCACCGGCCAGGGCGCGCGCTGGCGCCGGGCGCGATGCAGGCCGCGCGTCTTGGTCACCTGATCCAGTTCGCGTCGGATCTTGGCCATGCGATCGCGGATCATGCGCCGATCCGCCTCGATCTGGGTTTCGCCCGGACCACCCAGGAAGCCGAAGCCGCCGCGCTGGCGCTCCAGATGGGTCCAGCTCCGCACCAGACGCCCGGCCTGATAGTCGAGATGGGCGAGTTCGACCTGCAACCGCCCCTCGTTGGTGGCGGCGCGCTCGCCGAAAATTTCCAGGATCAGCCCGGTCCGGTCGATGACCTTGGCGCCGGTTCCCTTCTCCAGATTGCTCTGCTGCACCGGGGTCAGCGCATTGTCGACGATGACCAGTTCGGCCTCTTCCTGGTTCACCAGCGTGGCGATCTGGTCGACCTGACCGCTGCCGAACAGGGTGGCGGGCTTGCGATCACGGACGCGGAAGCTCTGGGCGGCGCGCACATCGATGCCGATCGCCAGCGCCAGGCCACGGGCTTCCTCCAGCCGGGCGTCGCTGTCGCGGCGATCGCCGCCATGGGTTTCGGCATGCACGACGACGGCACGCGCACCGCGCGCCACTTCGTCCTCGGAGTCGCGATTGAATATGGCCATGTCAGCTTAGAGCATCTGGCCGCGCTCCGGTCTACCCGCGCGGATCGGCGGGAAGACCGGATGCGGCGTGGACGATCAGTCGTCCTGCTCGTTCTCGCCCGACAGGTCGAGCGAATGGAGCGGTTGCACGGTCGAAATGGCGTGCTTGTAGACCAGCTGCACCATGCCGTCGCGTTCGAGCAGCATGCAGAACAGGTCGAAGGCGGCGATCTCGCCCTGGAGCATCACGCCGTTGACCAGGAACATGGTCACCGGGCTGCCAGACTTGCGCACGGCGCTCAGGAAGATTTCCTGCAGCAGGCGGGGCTTGCCATTGCCGTCACTGGCCTTGCGCAGATCGGTCAGGTCCATCGTCTGGGCCGGCATGACCGTCGAAATGGCATGCTTGTAGACCAGCTGCGACTGGCCATCGCGGCGCAGCAGCACGGAAAAATTGTCGAACCAGGTGATGATGCCCTGCAGCTTCACGCCCTTGACCAGGAACATGGTCACCGGGGTCTTCGACTTGCGCAGGCTGTTGAGGAAAATATCCTGAAGGTTGTTCACTTTGTCGGCCATGGTTTTTGCCAGTCCTTTATTGGCGGGACGTTACCCGCTCTCGCACCTCTGGGCGGAGGTGTCTTGCCTGCCCCCGCTTGTCGAGGGCGGGGCAATCCTACCGCAATTGCGAAGGGGCGTCCATGCCTGACATCGCCATCGGGAATTTCCCTAGCGTCAGCCGTCCTTTCCGTCGGTAATGCCCAGCAATTTCAGTTTGCGATGCAGCGCAGACCGCTCCATGCCGATGAAGGTCGCAGTGCGCGAGATATTGCCCGAAAAACGCCGGATCTGGATGCGCAGATATTCCCGCTCGAAACTTTCGCGCGCCTCGCGCAGCGGCGCGCCCATGATGGCGGACTGGCCGATGCCATCGCCGCCGCCACCGCTCGTCAGTTCGGCCGGCAGCATGTCCAGTTCGATCCGTCCGATCCGGTCGCCCGGCGCCAGGATCATCGTCCGTTCGATCACGTTGCGCAACTGACGGACATTGCCCGGCCATTCATTGGCCTGCAGCGCCGCCATGGCATCGCTGGCGATCTCGGGCGGATTGACCCGACGATCGGCCGCGAAGCGCGCCAGATAATGTTCGACCAGCGGCGGAATATCATCGCGCCGCTCGGACAGCGACGGAATCTGCAACGGCACCACATTGAGCCGATAGAAGAGATCCTCGCGGAAGCGCCGCTCCTCGATCTCCGCCGTCAGGTTGCGCGCGGTCGAGGAAATGACGCGCACGTCCACCTTCACCTGCCGCTGCCCGCCGACGCGGGTGAAGCTCTGGTCGGTCAGCACCCGCAATATCTTGCCCTGGGTGGTGACGGGCATGTCGGCGATCTCGTCCAGATACAGCGTGCCGCCATGCGCCTGTTCCAGATAGCCCGGACGCACCAGCCCGCTGGGATCCTCGACGCCGAACAGTTCTTCCTCGACCCGGTCCGGGTCCATCCGCGCCGCGGCGACGATGATGAAGGGCGCATCGGCGCGACCGCTCCAGCTGTGCAGCATGCGCGCGGCGACTTCCTTGCCGACGCCGGCAGGCCCGGAAATCAGCACCCGGCTGCCGGTGCCCGCAACCTTCTTGATCGTCGCCCGCACACCGTTGATCGATGCCGACGTGCCGGTCAGCTCATCATCCTGGCCAAAGCGCGCGCGCAGCGTCTGGTTCTCGCGCCGCAGCCGCTCGGTTTCGGTGGCGCGCGCCACCAGATGCAGCAGCCGATCCGCCTCGAACGGCTTCTCGATGAAATCGGCCGCGCCCTTGCGGATCGCCGCTACCGCCGTGTCGATATTGCCATGGCCGGAAATCATCAGCACCGGGACGGTCGCGTCGCGCCGCTTGATCTCGTCCAGCAGTTCCAGCCCGTCGAGCTTCGAGCCCTGCAGCCAGACGTCGAGCAGCACCAGCGAGGGGCGCCGGCTGTCCAGCGCCTCGATCGCGCTGTCGCTGTTGGCGGCAGTGCGGGTGGTAAAACCCTCATCTTCCAGCACACCCGCAACCAGATCGCGAATGTCCTCTTCGTCGTCGACTATCAGAATATCAAGCGCCATTGGCCGTCACTTTTCCTTTGGGCAAGGCAACCACCTGCCCCTCTTCCAGTTTCTCCAGGGCCGCGACAGGGAAGCGCAGCGTCACCCGCGCACCCCCACCTTCCGCGTCATCGAAGCGGATTTCGCCCATATGTTCTTCGACAATCTTCTTGACGATCGCCAAGCCCAAACCCGTCCCCTTCGACCGGGTGGTCATATAGGGCTCCAGGATGCGCTCGCGCTCGGGCGGCAGGCCGATGCCATCGTCGCGCACCTCGATCACCAGCGCGCCGTCAGCCTCGTGCAGGCGCATGCGCACATGGCCGCGCACCCCGCCATCCTCGGACACCGGCTTCGGCTCGATCGCCTCGACCGCATTCTTGACGATATTGGTCAGCGCCTGGCCAAGCTGGCGGCGATCGCACACCATTTCCATCTCCCCGGCATCCGCCTCGAAGGCGAAGCGAATATCGGGGTGGGCCACTTCGTGCAGGAACAGCGCGTGGCGGGCGATGTCGCCCAGCGCCTCGCGCCGGAATACCGGCTTGGGCATGCGCGCGAAGGAGGAAAATTCGTCGACGATGCGGCGCAAATCGCCCACCTGCCGCACGATCGTGCCGGTCAACCGGGCGAAGGTCGGCTTGTCGCTCGTCACCTCCTCGCCATAGCGGCGCTGCAGGCGCTCGGCTGCCAGCTGGATCGGCGTCAGCGGGTTCTTGATCTCATGGGCGATACGGCGCGCCACATCCGACCAGGCCGCACGGCGCTGATCCGACAATTGCTGGGTGATGTCGTCGAAGGTCAGAATATGACCGGACACATCCTCGGACACCTTGACCGCCAGCGTGCGCAAATCTCCCTGCGCGCGCACCTGGACGATGCCGGCATCCTCCTGCGAGGCAACCAGTTCGGCCAGTTCGGCCGAGATTTCGGCCAGCGGCCGTCCGACCGGATCGTCGCCTTCACGCACCAGGATCGCAGCGGCCGAGCTGTTCAGCAACTGGATCACGCCGCCGCGGTCCACCGACAGCACGCCGGCACTCACGCCCGACAGGATCGCCTCGATAAAGGCGCGCCTTTCATCAAGCTGGCTGTTGGCCGCGACCAGCGCGCCGGTCTGCGCTTCCAACCGTTGGGTCATGCGGTTGAAGGCGGAGGCGAGCGTGCCGATTTCGTCCCGGCTGGCCGGGCTGGTCACACGCGCGGATAGGTCGCCCGCCGTGATCTTGCGGGCCGCTGTCACCAGTTCATTGACCGGCCGCACCATCCAGTCGGCGACCGCCAGCGCAATATAGACCGCGATGCCGACCAGCAACAGCGATCCCACGAACAACAGCAGGTTGAACCGCAATTGCAGCGCGCGGGATTGGGCCGCGAACAGGTCATAATCGCCCAGCACCTTCTGCGCCCGCTCCACATTGGAGAAGGACGAACTGCCGGCATTGCGCGTGGCATAGAGATAGATTTTGGAATTGGGGTAGAGCAGCGTCACCGCTTCGATCTGGTTGGGCTTGGCCGCCACCACCACATCCTCGCCGGACGCCAGGCGCTTGATCACATCGGCCGACAGCATTTCGGACGCTGGCCGGCTCTCGGGATCGACTGTCGCAGCGGTCCGCGCCACGCCGTCCTTGCCGATCTCGATGATCGCCGACCGGTTCAGCTTTCGCGTCACCACCTGATAGATATAGCCCTCGGCAAAGCGCGGGCTCGAAACGCTGGACTGGCCCAGATAGTCGCGCAGATCGCTCGCCATGGTCAGCGTCTCGTCGCGGACCTCGCGCAAATTCTGCTCATAATAGCCGCGCGCCAGGTCACTGGCGTTCTGCAGCATGCCGCGCGCACTGTCCGAAAACCAGAATTGCACGCCATATTGGAACAGCAGCGACGCAAAGATCACGACCAGCAGCATCGGTACGCTGGCCACGACCGAGAAGATCGCGACCAGGCGGACGTGGAGCTGACCATCGCTACCGATGGCGGATTTCGCGGCCCGACGCTTGGCTACGCGGCGCCCCAGCAGCATCAGCAGCGCGATCGCCGGCACCAGATTGGCGACCAGCAACAGCGCCACGATCGGCGGGGTCAGCAGGGTGTAGGACTGGTCCTGCCCGGACAGCAGGCGATAGGTCAGGCCAGCGGTGCCGAGAAACAGGATGAGCGTGACCGCTTCGATCGCGGCGGCCAGGCGACCGTTGCGCAGGTAAGGCCGGATCAGCCTTGCCCAAGCCTGCCCCCGTCGGGGGATTGTCACCGCACCAGTCATAGTGGCTTCGTTACAACAATGCCGTGCCCGATCAAACACAGTTTTTACATAAAACCATGTCGCTGGTCGATGCGATTGGGCGCTTCGTCTCGCCCTCGCTAATCGCTCAGGCGCAATTGCAGTGGGTCGAGGCCATAGTCGGTCAGCTTCTTGCGCAGCGTGTTGCGATTGATCCCTAGCAGGCCGGCGGCGCGGATCTGGTTGCCGTCGACGCTGGCCAGCGTTTCCTGCAACAGGATCGGCTCGATCACCGCCAGCAGATTATCATGCAACTGGGGATTGGCCTGCCCCAGCCCGACGCCGAGCTGCCGCTTGGTCCATTCCCGCACGGCCTGCGCAAGCTGCCCCGCGGGCGCGGCATGGTCCGCCGGCACGGCATCCAGCGGCAGCGCGTGGCGTAGCATGTCGGCCGCGATCACATTTTCGCGGCTCAGCACAGCTAGGCGCTGCATGATATTCTGAAGTTCGCGCACATTGCCCGGCCAATGATAGGCCATCAGCAACTGCGCGGCATCTTCGGCCAGCGCCTTGCGCGGCAAGCCGTCCTGCGCCGCCCGATCCAGAAAATGGCGGGCCAGCAAGATCACGTCCTCGCGTCGCTCGCGCAAAGGCGGCAGCGACACCGGCACGACATTGAGCCGATAATAGAGGTCCTGACGGAACCGGTTATCCTCGATCAGCCGCGGCAGATCCTTGTTGGTGGCGGCGATGATGCGGACATCGACCCGCACCGGCTTCGATCCGCCGACCGTGGTCACTTCGCCCGACTGGAGCACGCGGAGCAGCCGTGTCTGCGCCTCCATCGGCATGTCGCCGATTTCATCCAGGAACAAAGTCCCGCCTTGCGCCTGCTCGAACTTGCCGGCGGTCCGCGCCTGCGCACCGGTAAAGGCGCCCTTTTCGTAGCCGAACAGTTCCGCTTCGATCAGTTCGCGCGGAATGGCCGCCATGTTGATCGCGACGAAGGGCCGGGTGCGTCGCTGACCCAGACTATGGATCGCCTCTGCCACCAATTCCTTGCCCGTCCCCGACTCGCCCAGCACCAGGATGCTGAGATCATTGGAAAGAACCCTGGCAATGGTGCGATAGACTTCCTGCATCGCAGGCGAGCGACCGACCAGCGGCAGGCCGTCATGCGGCAATCCTTGCTCGCCCGCGTCCGCCCCGCCCGATCGATGCCCCAAGGCGTCCGCAACAGCGCGCGTCAACTCATTGAGATCGAATGGCTTTGGCAGATATTCGAACGCCCCCTTCTCGGTCGCCCGGATCGCAGTGTTCAGGGTGTTCTGTGCAGAAAGAATGATAACATTCAGGTCGGGCTTGCGCTCGATAATCTCCGCCACGCCATCCAGCCCATCGCCATCCGGCAGCATGACATCGGTGATCAGAATGTCCGGCGAAAAACTCTCCATCAGCGCCGTGCGCTCGCGGATCGATCCGGCGATCTTCACCTTGTGCCCCTGGCGCCGCAGAGCCTCCCCCACGACCACGCAGATGGCGGGATCATCATCGACGACCAGGACCGTGCCTGTCGCGGCCATCAGCCCATTCCCATCGGCAGCAGGATGCGGAAGGTGGATTCCCCGGCTTCCTGATCGCGGGAATATTGCACGAAACCGCTCATGTCCCTCACCAACTTGTCTACCAGTGCCAGGCCGAGCCCCTGCCCGTCCCGCTTGCCCGTGATGAACGGGTTGAAGAGGTGGTCCAGAATATGCTCGGGCACGCCCGGTCCATTGTCGATCACCACAATCTCGATCGGCAGCACGGCGCTGCCCTTGCGATCGCCGACCAGCACCGACATGCCATGTCGGAACGCCGTCTCGACGCGAATGCAGGGCTGCTCGACATGCTCCAGTGCCTCTGCCGCATTCTTCAGCAGGTTGATCATCACCTGCACCAGCGCATCGCCGTTGATGATCGCGGATGGCAAAGATGGATCATAACGCTTTATAATTTTTACATTCTTGGCAAATCCGGCCGCCGCAATATGGGATGCGCGATCGATCAGCGGATAGATATTGCCGGGGCCGCATTCCAGCGTGCGGTCGGTCGTGAAATCCTGCATCCGGTCGATCAGGGCGGCGATCCGGTCGACCTCGTTGCAGATGAGTTGGGTCAGCGCCGCATCGCTGCCGCCATTGCTCGTTTCCAACAACTGCGCAGCACCGCGAATGCCCGACAGCGGGTTCTTGATCTCATGCGCCAAAATTGCCGCCGCGCCGACCGCCGATCGCGCGCCGCCCGCCGTGCCGCGATGGCCGATCTTGCGGGCCTGTCCCTGCGCATGGATCGACACGACCCGCCAACCCTCATGATCGACGATGGGGGAAATCATCAGATCGACCTCCATCTCGGCGGTGCGCCCGGCATGGACCTTGATATCATAGGCAGCGATCGGCTTGTTGCTGTGCCAGATATCGAACCGCGCGCCAGCCTCGGCGATCCGCACCGTGCGTGCCACATCGCTACCGATGATCGCCGACCGCGCCATGTTGAGCAGGGTTTCCGCCCGCACATTGGCGTCGGCAATGCCGTTGTCCGGTCGCACCACCAAGGTCGCGACCGGCAGCGCCGTCATCAGTTCCGACAGGGATGGTCCATCCTGCTGCATCTGAAGCGGCGGGAGGGACGGCAATGGCATGGTCATGCAGCCTGAAGTGCGACCGCCGGTTCATCCGCCGCGATCAGCGGCTCGTAGAAGGCGGCCAGCATATCCAGCACCCGCTGCGCGTCGGCCTCCTGATTGACCGTGTTGCGGAACTCCGCCGATCCGGTCAGGCCCTTGGTGTACCAGCCGATATGCTTGCGTGCCATGTTGACGCCGGTCATATTGTCATAATGATCGAGCATCATGCGATAATGCTCTGTAATCAGATTATATTGTTCCGCAAGACTCGGGTCGGCACGACGCTCGCCGGTGGCGAACCAGTGCATCACCTGGCCCAGCAGCCACGGCTTGCCATAGGCGCCACGACCGATCATCACGCCATCGGCGCCGCTCTGATCAAGCGCGGTTTCCGCGTCCTCGATCGAACAGATGTCGCCATTGACGATCACGGGTAGCTTCACCGCATCCTTGACCGAGCGGACGAAGCCCCAGTCGGCACTGCCCTTGTACATCTGGCAGCGGGTGCGACCATGAACCGTGATCAGCTTCGCGCCCAGATCTTCGGCGATATGCGCCAGCTCGGGCGCGTTGAGGCTCGAATGATCCCAGCCCATGCGCATCTTGACCGTCACCGGCACATCGACCGCCTCGACCGTCGCCTTGATCAGCGCCGCCGCCAGCGGCAGGTCGCGCATCAGCGCGCTGCCCGCATCGCCATTGACGACCTTCTTCACCGGGCAGCCCATATTGATGTCGATGATCGCCGCGCCGCGATCAGCGTTCAGCTTGGCGGCTTCGGCCATTTCCGTCGGCGAACAGCCGGCCAACTGCATCGACACCGGTTCTTCCAGCGGATGCCAGGCGGCCTTTTGCAGCGACTGGCGCGTCTCGCGGATCATCGCCGCGCTCGCAATCATCTCGGTGACGTTGAGGCCCGACCCGAAACGGCGAACCAGGGTGCGGAAGGGCATGTCGGTAACACCGGTCATCGGCGCCAATATGACCGGCATGTCGACCGTCACCGGTCCAACGGAAATGGGGGAAAGCCTGCGCGTCATCTTCTATCACTGCCTAAAAAACAGGCAGCCCTTAGCCGAAAATGGCCGCGACGACAAGGCAGGCCCCGGACCACTTGTCGCGCTTTAGAGGTTGGCGATCATGGGGCAGAGCGTCTATGCGCCGCAGCATGACATCGAACAGCAGGATCGTCGCGCTGATCGTCGCCGCCGGGCAGGGAAGCCGGGCCGGTGGCGACATTCCCAAACAATATCGGCGGATCGGCGGCAAGGCCGTGCTGACCCATGCCCATGACGCGCTGACGGCGCATGGCGGCGTGTCGGCCATCCACATTGTGCTGAGCGGAGGCGAGGAAGACCGTGCTCAGGCTGCGCTCGGCGATCGCATCGCCCATTTCGTCACCGGCGCGGACAGCCGGCGCGGTTCGGGCCGGGCCGGGCTAGCGTCGATCGCGTCGGCCGGCGGCGCTGACATCGTGCTGATCCACGACGCTGCCCGCCCCTTCCTTCCGCCATCGGTCATCGACCGGCTGCTGGCCGCGCTGGAAGATGCCGAAGGCGCCATCCCCACCCTGCCCGTCGCCGATACGCTGGTGCGCAGCGATGGCGCCCTGATGGGCGACGGCGTCGATCGCGCCAGTCTTCATCGCGTCCAGACGCCGCAGGCCTTCCGTTTCGAGACGATCCTGGCCGCGCACGGCGATTGGGACGAGACGCGAGAAGCCACCGACGATGCCCAGATCCTGCGCGCCTGGGGCCATGACGTCATCTTGGTGCAGGGCGATGAAAGGCTGGAGAAATTGACCTATCCTGAGGATTTCGCTCGCGCCGAAGCGCGCATCATGGACGCTCGCACCACCCGCGTCGGCATGGGCTATGACGTCCATCGCCTCGCGCCCAACGAAGAATTGTGGCTGGGCGGCGTGCTGGTCCCGCATGACCGGGGCCTCGCCGGCCATAGCGATGCCGATGTGGCGCTCCATGCGATCGTCGATGCGATCCTCGGCGCGCTCGCCGATGGTGATATCGGCAGCCATTTCCCGCCGTCCGATCCACAATGGCGCGGCGCCTCGTCCGACCGTTTTCTCGCCCATGCCCGCGATCTGGTCCTGAAACGGGACGGCCGGATCGACCATGTCGACCTCACCATCATCTGCGAGGCGCCCAAGATCGGGCCGCATCGCGACGCCATGCGCGCCCGGATCGCCGAGATATTGGCGGTTCCGCTCGACCGGATCAGCGTGAAAGCCACCACCACCGAGCGACTGGGCTTTGCCGGCCGGCGCGAGGGCATCGCCGCGCAGGCGGTTGCCACCCTCTCCCTCCCCACGCTATTCTGAGCCGACCATGCCCGATACCATCCTGCCCGCCCAACTCGTCGACCTTGCCGAAAAGGTCATCATCGCCAACCGCCGCGCCGGTCGCACCGTTGCGGTCGCGGAAAGCTGCACCGGCGGCCTGGTCTCCGCAGCGCTTACCGAAATCGCCGGCTCCTCCGACGTCTTCGAGGCCGGTTTCATTACTTATTCCAATGATATGAAGGCGGAACTTCTGAAAGTTTCGCACGATGTGCTGGACACGTTCGGCGCAGTCTCCATCGCCACCGCCTGGGCGATGGCACAGGGCGCCCTCAAGAAGAGCCATGCCCATGTCGCGGTTGCCATCACCGGCATAGCCGGGCCGGGCGGCGGCAGCGAGCAGAAGCCAGTCGGCACCGTGGTCTTCGCGCGCGCAGAACGGGGCGGCAGCCCCGACAAGGTCGTGGCCGACATGCATCATTTCGAGGATAATGGCCGGGGCGGCGTCCGCCTTCAGGCGGCGTTGTGTGCGCTCGAACTGCTGCTGCCCGATTCGCCGGCGCCATAAAGCGCTACCGCGCGCGTCTCGAACGCGCCGATCATCTTGCGCAGCGCCTTGTCGAAAAACTGGCCAGCCAGCATCTCGAAAATGCGGTTCTTGAATTCGAACTCGACCTCGAAATCCACCAGCACGCCGCCCTGCCCGTCGTCGCGGAAGCGCCATTCATTGTGGAGATGCTTGAGCGGGCCGTTGAGATAATCGACCCGGACATGGTCCGGGCGATGCTTGTGGACACGCGAGGTAAAGCTTTCGCTGATCCCCTTGAAGCCGACGATCATGTCCGCAACCATCTCGCTCTCGCTGTCCGATCGGATACGGATCGCGCTGACCCAGGGCAGGAATTGCGGATAGGCCGAGACGTTCGACACGAGGTCGAACATCTGTTCCGGACTATAGGGCAGCTGGCGAGTCTCGTTATGCTTGGGCATTCGCCAATCAGGCCTTCGCGACGGCCGCCTTGGCCAGCTTCGCCTCGCGCGCGGCGCGCATCTCGGCGAAGTCCTTGCCGGCATGATAGCTCGACCGGGTCAGCGGGCTCGATGCGACCTGCAGGAAGCCCTTGGCCCGTGCGATCGCTGCATAGGCGTTGAACGCGGCCGGGGTGACGAATTCCATCACCTTGGCATGCTTGGGCGTGGGCTGCAGATATTGGCCCATGGTCAGGAAATCGATGTCGGCCGAGCGCATGTCGTCCATCACCTGGTGGACCTCCAGACGTTCCTCGCCCAGGCCCAGCATGATACCCGACTTGGTGAAGATCGACGGATCGAGCTTCTTGACGCTCTCCAGCAGGCGCAGCGACGCATAATAGCGCGCGCCCGGGCGAATGGTCGGATAGAGCCGGGGCACCGTCTCCAGATTATGGTTATAGACGTCCGGACGCGCCTCGACGATCATCGCGACCGCGCGCTCATGCTTGTTGCGGAAGTCCGGGGTCAGGATTTCGATCGTGGTGCCCGGCGTCGTGCGGCGCAGCGCTTCGATCACCTTGACGAACTGGCTGGCGCCACCATCGGGCAGGTCGTCGCGATCCACCGAGGTGATGACGATATGTTCAAGGCCCATCTCGGCGGCGGCATCGGCCAGGTTCTGCGGCTCGTTGACATCCACCTTGCGCGGCATGCCAGTCTTGACGTTGCAGAAGGCGCAGGCGCGGGTGCAAACATCGCCCAGGATCATCACCGTGGCGTGCTTCTTGGTCCAGCATTCGCCGATATTCGGGCAGGCCGCTTCCTCGCAGACCGTGTTCAAACCCTTTTCCCGCATCAGCTTGCGCGTCTCATGATAAGCGGGGCTGGTCGGCGCCTTGACGCGGATCCAGTCGGGCTTGCGGGCACGCTCGGTCGTGGCGGGCTGACCGGGGACGGGGATCGGGGCAATGTCGTTCATCGGCCCCAGATAGCGATGCAGGACCATACTTGCCAGCCCTCTCTTTGTGCGGCACATCAATCATCATGACCGACTTTGCAGACATGCTCGAAGGCTATCGCCGCTTCCGTGACACCGGCTGGTCCCAGCAGCGCGAGCGATGGGACGAACTCAACGAAGGGCAGAGCCCCCGGGTGATGGTGATCGCCTGTTCCGACAGTCGAGTCGACCCGGCCCAGATCTTCGACACCAGCCCCGGCGAAATCTTCGTCGTGCGCAATGTCGCCGCGCTGGTGCCGCCGTTCGAGACCAATCCGGGCTGGCACGGCGTGTCGGCCGCGCTGGAATTCGCCGTTCAGGTGCTCAAGGTCGGCGAGATCGTCGTCATGGGCCATGGCAAGTGCGGCGGCTGCAAGGCAGCGCTCAGCCATGACCTCAAGGACGCGCCTCCGGGCGAAGGCGGTTTCATCCATAATTGGATCGAGTTGCTCGACGATGCCCGCGAGGTGGTGGTCAGTCGCTATGGCGACCAGCGCGACCGGGAGGTCGAGCGCGCCATGGAGCAGGAAGGGGTGAAGGTCAGCCTCACCAACCTGCGCAGTTTCCCCTGCGTGCGGGCCAAGGAAAAGAGCGGCGAACTGAAGCTGGTCGGCAGCTTCTTCGCCATTGCCGATGGCCAGCTCCACATATTGGACGAACAGACCGGCGTCTTCGCCGCAGCCTGACGGGAGGCACATCATGCCCATGCGGCAGGAAGGGCGCGGCAATATCGCCCTGCTGATCGACGCTGACAATGCGTCGGCGGCCCATTTCGATGCGGTGATGACCGTGCTGGCGGAGCTTGGCACGGTCAATATCCGCCGCGCCTATGGCAATTGGAACAAGGCGACGCTCAAGACTTGGGCGGCACTGTCCGTCGCGCAGGCGATCGAACCGCAGCAGCAGTTCGATCTGACCAAGGGCAAGAATGCCACCGACATGAAGATGACGATCGACGCGATGGACCTGCTGTCGAGCGGACGCGTCGACGGCTTCGGCCTGATGTCGAGCGACAGCGACTTCACTCCGCTGGTGACCCGCCTGCGCCAGGACGGCATCCCGGTCTATGGCTTTGGCAACGCCAATGCGCCCGAGGGCTTCCGCCGCGCCTGCACCCGCTTCATCGATGTCGCGGCGCTGCGCCCGGTCGAGGTACCGGTCGCCAAACCGGCGGCAGCACCCAAGAAGAAAACGCCGGCCAAGAGCAGCGCGGCCGCCAAACCTGCCCCCGCAGCGCCCCCGCCGACGGCGACGCCTGCGCCGGCAGGCACAGGCGCGGCGGTGGACCCGGAAGTCGTCCGCCTGCTGATCGACGCCTATGACGAGGCGAAGCGGGACGAGCGCGGTTTCGTCGCGCTGGGGCCGGTCGGCCAGCGGGTCGGCAACCGCTCCAGCTTCGATGTGCGCAATTATGGCTTCAAGCGCCTGTCCGACCTGGTCGCCGCCATCCCCAATTTCACCACCGAAGTGCGCGAGGGCGGCCAGACCTGGATCAAGCGGATCCGCTGATGCCGGTCGTCGCCCGCCACCTGATGATCCTCGGCCGGGTGCAGGGCGTCTTCTACCGCAACTGGACGGTCGAGACCGCACGCAGCCTGGGGCTGACGGGGTGGGTGCGCAATCGCATGGACGGCAGCGTCGAGGCGTTGGTGCAGGGCGAGGCTGACGTGGTCGATCAATTCATCACGCTGGCACAGGATGGCCCGCCCGCGGCAAAGGTCGCGCGGATCGAGGCGACGAATGCGCCGGTCGAGGCGCTGAACGACTTCGAGAAAAAGCCGACAGCCTGAGGCGGTCATGAGGCGCAAGAGGGTCTCGACAGATCAAAGAGCCGATCGAATCTAGGCTGGATGACAGCCTGTAGGACGGCGGAAATGCCCGGCCGCCAGCGCAGTAATCGACGCGACAGTTTATTTTCGCCCGAAGTTCACAGTGTCGTCGGGCCATTTCGGGCCTTTTGCTCCTGCCACGCGCCCGTGACGCGACAGCGACGCGACTCCAGAGCGATAGCCGATATCGGGGGGGGGGCTTTCTATGGCCCGAGTAGATCAGCATTGCGCAGAATAGGACAGCGCCGCCGCGCACGGCGGACGGACTTGCGATGGCAGCTAAGGGCGGTGGTGTCCATGGGTGGCGGCAGCACCGTTTTGAACAGCCATTCGGCAAAGCCCTCGCCTAGCGCGTAGACTCATTACGCACTGCACCAGATGCGCACGCAGATGAGCTTGATGGCTGCGAGGAAGTTGGCAGGGTCTTTGTCATAGCGGGTGGCGATGCCACGGAACTGCTTGATGCGGTTGAAGAATCGTTCGACGAGGTTTCGCTGTTTGTAGAGCCACGGCGAGAAGGCG
>NZ_NOIW01000114.1:0-15594 GCF_002708645.1 Sphingobium sp. IP1 | reverse complement strand
GCAGCGAGGCGAAGAGCAGAGGCGGGCCCAGGCAATGGAAGGTGCAGAGCGCGGAGGCGCAGATGGCGAAGCCGTCCAGCCAGCAGCGGGGGCGGCCGGCCGGATCACGTTCCGGCGCTTCGCAATGGGGCATGATTTTTCCTAAATGATATAATGTTACATTATCTCCGGCCATATCGATATGGGGGCATGGGAAGTCAAGGGCAGGGGGCTGAAGGCGTTGCCGGGGCGGTTGGTTGACGGCGCGGAAAGCGCTTTTGTTTCAACGCTGTCTTGCCGTGCTGCGGTGCGCGGCTTATCCCGTCTGCGGTCTTTGGGGGGAATAATGATGAAGCATGGGGTTGCGCGCCTGGCGTTGCTGGCGGGTGGGCTGGCGATGTTGGCGGCTTGTGGTGGTGGCGGGTCGGACAGTGCGGGCACTGCGCCGCCGACCGTGACGCCCACGCCTACGCCGACCGCAACCTGTTCGCTGCGCGAACGGCAGGATTGGGCCGCAGCGACGCTCAAGGAATGGTATCTTTTCCCCGAAACCCTGCCGTCCGCGCTCAGCCCGGCCGGCTATGTCAGCGTCGATAGCTATATCGACGCGCTGACACAGGGTGCGCGATCGCAGCGGCGGGATCGCTATTTCACCTATCTCACCTCCATCAAGGCGGAGAATGCCTATTATCAGTCGGGGTCGAGCGCCGGCTTCGGCTTGCGCTTCGCGACCGACAGCGGGGGCACCCGCCTGTTCGTCATCGAATCGTTCGAGAACGGCCCGGCGCTGGCCGCCGGCATCGATCGCGGCGCGGAGATATTGGAGATCGGCACCAGCATCACCAACATGCGCAGCATATCGTCGCTGTTCGCGTCGGGCGGTGCCGATGCCGTGGCCGATGCGATGGGGCCGGACAGTGCCGGCACGACGCGGCTGCTGCGCATCGCCGACGCGACCAGCACGCGCACCGTATCGGTGACCAAGCGCGACTTCGACCTGATGCCGGTATCGAACCGCTATGGCGCGCGGGTGATCGACGATGGCGGCCGCCGTGTCGGCTATGTCAATCTGCGCACCTTCATCCTGTCGGCGGAACAGCCGCTGCGCGACGCGTTCGCCGGTTTCAAGGCGCAGGGCGTGACCGACATCATCCTCGACCTGCGCTATAATGGCGGCGGCCTTGTCTCGACGGCCAAGCTGCTGGGCGATCTGATGGGCGCGAACCGGGCGTCGACCGACGTCTTCACCCGCATGACCTTCCGCCCGGAAAAGAGCGCGGAGAACGAGACCTATAATTTCGAGCCGCTGGCGCAATCGGTGGCGCCCACGCGCATCGCCTTCATCGGCAGCGGCGGGACGGCATCGGCGAGCGAACTGGTGATCAACGCCTTCATCCCCTTTCTGGGGCCGCAGGCCGGGCTGATCGGCGCCAACACCTATGGCAAGCCGGTCGGGCAGATCGCGATCGATCGCGAATCCTGTGACGACCGGTTGCGGGTGGTGGCCTTCGCCACCCAGAACAGCGCGGGCAATGCCGATTATTATGACGGGCTGGCGACCAGCGTGAAGGCCAGTTGCCAGGCCTGGGACGATATCAGCTATCCGCTGGGCGACCCGCGCGAAGCGTCGGTCCGACAGGCGCTGGACTTCATCGCCGGGCGCAGCTGCACGCCGATCGGCGGTGCGGTGGCGACGCTCAGTCGCAAGGCGGTGACGTCGCCGGTGTCCGCCCCCCGTGAATTGCTGGCGCCACAGCGGCCCAATCCGGCCCAGCGCGAGGTGCCGGGTCTGTTCTGACCGACCAACCGATCAGGCGGCAGCGCTGACTGTGATCAGCGCTGCTTCTTGGTGATGGTCGCGGTGAAATCGGGATCCTTGTTCGCCACCCAGTCGACGAACTTGCGGATCGGCGGATGGAGCAGCAGGCCCTCCACGTCCATGCCGTGGCGCTGCAATTCGGAATTGGTGAAATTGGTGATCAGCGTCTGCTGGCAGATGCCGTGCATCGGCACGACATCCCGGCCACCCCGGCTCTTGGGAACGGGATGGTGCCACACGATGGTCGTGCCCGTTGGACGCCCGCACAGCCAGCAGGGCGGCGGGGGCGGCGCTTCCGCTTCCTCGCGATGCACATCTTCATAGGGGCCATGTTTGGAATATTTGCGGGCCATGTCTCTGCCTGGATTGAAGGAAACTTTGGCCGCTCCCTATCGCAGCCGGCGCGGCAGCGCCACGGCGATCGTCATGCTCGCTTGACTCATTTCGACGTTTAGCTAATTATCTCATCATGAGCCAGGTCTTCCGCGCCTTGTCCGATCCGACCCGTCGCCGGGTGCTGCAATTGCTGCGTCAGGGGCCGATGAGCGCGGGTGAACTGAGCGACCAGTTCGATGTCTCCAAACCGACCATGTCGGCGCATTTCGCGGTGCTGAAGGAGGCCGACCTGGTCCATGCGGAAAAGGCCGGCAAGTCGGTCATCTATCATCTCAAGCTGTCGGTGCTGGAAGAGGCGCTGCTGGGCTTTGCCCAGTCGTTCGGCATCGGCGTGGAGGCGCCGGATCAGCAACGGGAGAAGGCAGGATGGACAGGGAATTGAAGGCGGGCCTGCTCTGGGGCGGCGGTATCCTGCTGCTGGCGCTGGCCGCCAGCCAGGGACGCAAGCTCGACTGGCTGGACAGTGACATGGTCACGCGGCTGGTGATCGGCACCAACGGGTTGATGATCGCCTGGTATGGCAATCGCATGCCCAAGGCTTTTCTGCCGGACGCCTGCGCGCGGCAGGTGGCACGGGTCGGCGGCTGGTCGATGGCGCTCAGCGGCATCATCTATGTCGGCTTCTGGGCGTTCCCGCCGCTAGGCCCTTGTTTCGCCTGCCCGGCGGCTTTGTTGCGGGAGTGATTTTGGGGGCTTTGCAGCCGGTTCATGACCTGCTAGGTGCGCCCTTCCACGATCAGATGCGGGCGTGGTGAAACTGGTAGACGCGCCGGACTCAAAATCCGGTTCCGCAAGGAGTGTCGGTTCGATTCCGACCGCCCGCACCACTATTTGATTGGCCTCAGACGCCGGCGCGGGCATCCGCCCGCTTGGCTTCCCTCGCATAAGCTCGGACGGCCTTTGGCCTTGCGGACACTTTCGGGTCCGTTAGCTCATTTCTTTTTTCAGCGGCCCGGCTGCGCCTGGAACCAGGGGATCATCCGTGCGATCGCATCCTCGACCCGGTCGGTCGAGACGGCGAAGCTGAAGCGGATGAAGCGGTGGCCGTCGACCGGATCGAAATCGATCCCCGGCGCGGTGGCGACGCCGGTCTCGCGCAGCAGCTTCTGGCAGAAGGCCAGGCTGTCATTGGTGAGATGGCTGATATCGGCATAGATATAGAAGGCGCCATCGGGCGGCGCGATGCTGGCGAGGCCGAGCGCGGGCAGGGCGTCGAGCAGCAATTGCCGGTTGCGGCGATAGGTATCGACATGCCCCTCAAGCTCGTCGGTGCAGTCGAAGGCGGCCAGCCCCGCCTGCTGCGCCAGTACCGGGGGCGTCAGGAACAGATTGCCCATCCGCGCCCGCGCCGCGCCGATCAGGTCGGCGGGCACGACGATCCAGCCCAGCCGCCAGCCGGCCATGCTGAAATATTTGGAGAAGCTGTTCACGATCACCGCATCGGGGGCGAATTCCAGCATCGACCGCGCCGGCTCGCCGAAGCTGAGGCCATGATAGATCTCGTCGGAAATGATGCGGATGCCGCGGTCGGCGCACACTTTGGCGATCGCCGCCAGTTCGTCGGCCGGGATGATCGTGCCGGTCGGGTTGGCCGGGCTGGCGAGGATCAGGCCTTCTGGCGCTGGCTCGATTGCGGCCAAGGCATCGGCGCTGATCTGATAGCGTTCGGCCGGACCGCAGGCGATCTCGACCGGTTCCAGATAGAGGGCCTTCAACGTGTTGCGATAGGCCACATAGCCCGGCCGCGCGGTGGCGACGCGGGCGCCGGGCGCGAACAGGCTGGTGAGCGCCAGCACCAGGCCGGGCGAGGCGCCGCAGGTCAGCAGCACCTGTTCGGGATCGACAGCAACATTGTGCCGATCGGCATAGAGGCGGGCGATCCGTTCCTTGAGCGCCGGACTTTCCCAATAGCCCATCGGATCGGTATCGAGCACTTCATGCGCCAGCGCGATCGCGGCGGCCGGCGCGCCGGTCGAGGGCTGGCCGAACTCCATGTGCAGGATGGAGCGGCCCTGTGCCTTGAGGGCATGGGCTTCGCGGCTGATGGCGATGGCGTGGAAGGGATCGATCTGGGCAATCATGCCGGCTGCCTATTCTGTGCGGGCAACCATGTCCATGGCCGCTACGTTCTGTCTGGCATGAACCAGGCGCTGCTCACCGCCCTGCAATATTATGGCGCCGGCGCCGCCACGCTCGCGGCCCTGGTGGTGTCGCTGAACCTGGGGCGGCGGATTACCGGCTGGGCCTTCGTGCTGTTCGTCACCAGTTCGATCGCGCTGATCGGCTGGGGCTTCCTGGACAAGGACAGCGAAGGGATCGGCTGGCAGAATGTCGCGCTGTTGGCGATCAACGCGGTCGGGGTGTGGCGCTATCTGATCTCGAAACATAAGGTACGGGACCGATGATCCTCCCCTGCAAGGGGAGGTGGCGCGCGCGAAGCGCGTGACGGAGGGGTGTTGCCCTATCGCAAACGGGATACCCCTCCATCATTTGCTGCGCACATGGTCCCCCTCCCCTGCGGGGGAGGATGTTTTTAGGATTCCGCGATCCACACCTCGACCGGCACCTTGTCCTGCAGCAGGGCGAGGCGGATCGGCAATTCTTCGACCGGGCCGCCGGCCAGCGCCTGGTCATAGACCGCCTTCTTGCCCGCGCCGCCGATCTGCAGGAAGATGTGGCGGCTCTGCAGGATCGCATGCGCGGTCAGCGACAGGCGCTGGTGCGGCGCGACCGGCGGGGTGGCGGCGATGGTGTAAGCCTGAGTGGAAAGCCCCTCGGCCAGTTCCTTGCCCTCCGGGAAGAGCGAGGCGGTATGGCCGTCATCGCCCATGCCGAGCAGGATGATGTCGAACGGCCAGGGCAGGGCGGCAACGTCCGCCTCGACCGTGTTCTGGCCGGCATAGGCGTCGGTGGCGCTGTTCTTCATCGGCACGAAGCGGGCGGCGGCGGCCGGACCCTGAAGCAGGGTTTCGCGCACCAGCCGTTCGTTGCTGTCGGTGCTGACCGGATCGACCCAGCGTTCGTCGACCAGGGTGACGATCAGCTTCGTCCAGTCGAGCGGCACTTTCGACAGCGCTTCCAGCACCGGGCGGGGCGAGCGGCCGCCCGACACGGCCAGCGTCGCGACACCGCGTTCGGTGATGGCGTTCGACAACAGGGTGGCGATGCGGAACGCGATATCGGTGGCGGCCTCAGCCCCGGTGGCGAAGATATGTTCGGTCGGCATGGCTCTCACTCGACGATTTCGGGAAGGGTGCAGATGTCGATCCATTGCGCCCCGGTCAAGGTGGCAAGCCGGTCGGGCGTCAGTTCGACCGAGGCGGTGCGCGATCCCGCTGCCGGAAATATGGTGTCGAACGCCTGCAACGAGACATCGCAATAGACGGGCAGGGCGCTGGCGAGGCCGAAGGGGCAGACGCCGCCGACCGGATGGCCGGTAATCTCCTCCACCTCATGCGCGCCCAGCATGCGCGGCTTGGCGCCCAGCGCCGCCTTCGCCTTACCATTGGACAGGCGGGCGTCGCCGCGGGCGCAGACCAGCACGACCGTTTCGCCGACGCGCAGCGACAGCGTTTTGGCGATGCGGGCGGGTTCGACGCCCAGCGCGGCTGCTGCCTCGATCACCGTCGTGGTGCTGACGCCCTGGTCGATGATCGCGACATCGGGCGCCTGCGCGGCGAAGAAGGCGCGAACGCTGGCTTCGCTCATGCCTTCTGGATATCGCTGAGCTTGCGTTCCCAGGCGAGCGCATGGTCGACGATCTGGCCGAGATCGGCATAACGCGGCTGCCAGGGAAATTCCGCCATCAGCGCGCTATTGTCGGAAATCAGCGCATCGGGATCGCCCGCACGGCGCCCTTCCAACCGGCGCTCGATCGTCATGTTGGTGACCCGATCGACCGCATCCAGCACTTCGAGCACGGAGAAGCCCCGGCCATAGCCGCAATTGAGCATGTAATTGCGATCGGGATGGGCGATCAGCGCTTCGAGTGCCAGCACATGGGCCGCGGCGAGATCACTGACATGGATATAGTCGCGCACGCCGGTGCCGTCGGGCGTGGCGAAATCGGTGCCGAAGACGCTGACATGGCTGCGCTTGCCCAGCGCCGCCTCGACCGCGACCTTGATCAGATGGGTGGCGCCCGCCGTCGACTGGCCGGTGCGGCCCTGCGGATCGGCGCCGGCGACGTTGAAATAGCGCAGCGCGCAGAAGTTCATGGCGTGGGCGGCGGCTACGTCGCGCAGCATATATTCGGTCATCAGCTTCGACATGCCATAGGGATTGATCGGCCGCTGCGGCGTCGTTTCCCTGACCGGGCTTTCCTCCGGAATGCCATAGGTGGCGGCGGTCGAGGAGAAGATGAAATGGGGCACGCCGACGGCGACCACGCTTTCCAGCAGGTCGCGGGTCTTGGCGCTGTTGTTGTTATAATATTTGAGCGGGTTCTCGACCGATTCCGGCACGACCACCGACCCGGCGAAATGCATGATCGCCTGGACGCCATGTTCGCGCAGCGTCGCCTGCACCAGCGCCTGGTCGGCAATGTCGCCCTGCACGAAGGGGACGTCCTGCGGCACGGCCCAGCGGAAACCGGTGACCAGATTGTCGATCACCACCACGCCATAGCCGGCATCCTTCAGCGCCAGCACCGCATGGCTGCCGATATAGCCGGCGCCGCCCGTGACCAGAACCGTTGGCTTGCTCATAAAGAAAAGGTCTCCCCGAATATGTCCGGGGAGACCTAATACAGAAGCGTTACGATTTACAAATCGCTCATGCTGCAGCGCGAGACGGAACGGGGCGATAGAAGGTCGCGCCGTTGGCGGCCATTTCCCGCAGCTGCGCCGTGGGGGCGAAGCGGGGGCCATGGGCGGCGGCCAGCCGGTCCAGCACGGCCACGACATGGGCGATGCCGACCGTGTCCATATGGCTGAACGGACCGCCGGTGTAAGGCGCGAAGCCCCAGCCGAAGATCGCGCCGATGTCGCCATCTTCCGGCGTTTCCAGCACGCCTTCCTCGAAGCAGCGGGCGCATTCGATCAACTGGCGATAGAGGAGCCGTTCCTTGACTTCCTCGACGTCCGGCTGGGCGTCGGCGCGCGGGAACAACTCGCCCAGCACCGGCGAGAGATGCTTCTTGCCGCCTTCGGGATAGTCGTACCAGCCCTTGCCGTTCTTGCGGCCCAGGCGATCGGCCTCGACCATCTTGAGCATGATGTCGTCCGACCCCTGGGGAACATAGGCGTCGCCCAGTTCCTTCCTGGCGGCGGTCATGATCTTGACGCCCAGTTCGATCGACACTTCGTCGCTGACCGCCAGCGGGCCGGTCGGCATGCCGAGCTGCTTGCCGGCATTTTCGATCAGCGCCGGGTTGATGCCTTCGCCGACCAGCTCCGCGCCTTCCTGCACATAGGTGCCGAAGCTGCGCGAGGTGTAGAAGCCGCGGCTGTCATGGACGACGATCGGGGTCTTCTTGATCTGGGCCACGAAGTCGAGCGCCTTGGCGATCGCCGCCGGGCCGGTCTTTTCACCCAGGATGATCTCGACCAGCGGCATCTTCTCGACCGGCGAGAAGAAGTGGACGCCGATGAAATTCTCGGGCTTGGACCAGGCATTGGCGAGCTTGGTGATCGGCAGGGTCGAGGTGTTGGAACCGAAGATGGTGTCGGCGCCCAGCACGGCTTCGACCTGCTTGGTCACTTCCGCCTTGATCGCGACATCCTCGAACACCGCCTCGATCACGAAGTCGGCGCCGGCGAGTGCGGCATAGTCGGTGGTCGGGGTGACGCGGGCCAGCGTGGCGGCCATCTTCTCGGGCGTCATGCCACGGCCCAGGCGCTTGGCCAGCACCGCCTCGACATGGGCCTTGCCCTTCTCGGCATAGGCCTGATCGCGGTCGAACAGCACGACGTCCATCCCGGCCTGCGCCGCGACGGTGGCGATGCCCGCGCCCATCATGCCGGCACCCAGCATGGCGAGCTTGGTGGTCGGCGCCTTGGGCTCGTCCTTGGGACGGCGTGCGCCGCGCTCGGCCGCCTGCTTGTTGACGAACAGGGTGCGGATCATGTTCGACGCCTGCGGATCGGCGGCGACCTTGGCGAAATATTTGCTCTCGATCCGGATCGCCCGGTCCATCGGCAGGGTGATGCCCTCATAGACCGCCGACAGCAGGGCGATCGGCGCGTTCATGTTGCGCTGGGTCTGCTTGAGCGTCATCGGCAGGGCGCCGGCCATGGTCTGGACGAAGGCGGGGTTGAAGCCGCCGGCGCCGCCGGGCACCTTGAAGCCCTTGACGTCCCAGGGCTGGGTGCTGGCGGTCGGGTTCGCCTTGACCCATTCCTTGGCGGCTTCGAGCGCCGTGCCCTGCGGCACCACGGCGTCGACGACCTTCAGTATCGCGGCTTCGGCCGGGCGGAACAGCTTGCCCTGCAGCATGTACATCAGCGACGCCTGCACGCCCATGATGCGCGGCAGGCGCTGCGATCCGCCGCCGCCGGGGAACAGGCCGATCAGGATTTCAGGCAGGCCGAGCTGGGTCTTGGGGCTGTCGCCGACGAAGCGGCGATGGCAGGCCAGCGCCAGTTCGAAGCCGCCGCCGACGCAGGTGCCCTCGATCGCGCAGGCAACCGGCTTGCCGGCGGTTTCCAGGCGCCGGAACAGCTGGTTCAGCACGAACACCTGGTCGAAGATCGCGGCCGGGGCAGGGCGGCTGCCATCGGTGGTGGCGAGCATCGACCCGAAATATTTGAGGTCCATGCCGGCCATGAAGCCGCTGTCCTTGCCCGACGCGATGACCGCGCCCTTGATGCCCTCTTCCGACGCGATGCGGGTGATGGCGGCGTCGAGATCGGCCAGGAAGTCGGGGCCGATGACGTTCATCGACTGGCCGGGCACGTCGGTCGTCAGGGTGGCGATGCCGTCGGCATCGATGTCGAAGCGGATGGTTTCCATGTGTGTCTCTCCTTGCGTCCGCCGCTTACACGCGCTCGATAATGATGCCGGTGCCCATGCCCGCGCCGACGCACAGGTTGATGAGCGCGGTGCCCTTGCCCGAGCGTTCCAGCTCGTCCAGCGCAGTGCCCAGCACCATGGCGCCGGTAGCGCCCAGCGGATGGCCCATGGCGATCGCGCCGCCATTGACGTTGATCTTGCTGTGGTCGAGGTTCATCGCCTGCATGTAGCGCAGTACGACCGAGGCGAAGGCTTCGTTCAGTTCCCACAGGTCGATGTCGGCGGTGGTCATGCCGGCGCGGGCCAGCAGCTTGCCGGCGACAAATTCCGGGCCGGTCAGCATGACCAGCGGTTCCGAACCGATCGAGGCCATCGCCTTGATCTTCGCACGCGGCTTCAGGCCGTATTTCTCGCCGATTTCCTTGTTGCCGACCAGCACGGCGGCGGCGCCGTCGACGATGCCGCTGCTGTTGCCGGCGTGATGGACATGGTTGACCTTTTCCAGCTCGGGATAGCGCAGCAGGGCGACCGTGTCGAAGCCGGGCATGTCTTCGCCAAGCGCCTGGAAGCTGGGCTTCAGGCTGCCGAGCGACTGCATCGTCGCGTCGGGGCGCATATGTTCGTCATGGTCGAGCGCGATGCCGCCGATCACGTCGCGGACCGGCACGATCGACTTCTTGAAACGGCCTTCGTCCCACGCGGCCTTGGCGCGGCGCTGGCTCTCGACGGCATAGGCGTCGACATCGTCGCGGCTGATGCCGAACTTGGTGGCGATCACGTCGGCGCCGATGCCCTGGGGCGCGAAATAGGTCTTGTAGGCGACCGCCGGGTCCATTGCCCAGGCGCCGCCGTCCGATGCCATCGGCACGCGGCTCATCGATTCGACGCCGCCGCCGATCGCGAACATCGCTTCACCCGAATAGACCTTGGCCGCGGCCATGTTGACCGCTTCCAGGCCCGATGCGCAGAAACGGTTGATCTGCACGCCCGGCACGGTCTGGGCATAGTCGGCGTTGAGCACGGCGACGCGCGCGATATCCGCGCCCTGTTCGCCCACGGGGCTGACGCAGCCCAGGATCACGTCGTCGACGTCTGCGGTGTCGATCTGGGTGCGGTCGCGCACCGCTTCGAGCATCTGCGTCGCAAGCTGGATGGGGGTGATGTCGTGGAGCGAACCGTCGCTCTTGCCCCGGCCACGGGGCGTGCGGACGGCGTCGTAAATATAGGCTTCCATGGTTCCTTTTCCCTCTCCGTTGGCGGCTTTTGGCGCACCGGAAGTGGCCCTGAATGTATTTACGTTTACGTAAAGTGCAAGCCTGAAATGGTCGGTTTCCGCCGACATGGCCTTGCCGTAAGGTCAGGTGCGGGTCTGATGTGGGGCGCGATTGTGGCAGGACAAGCACCAGGTGAAGATTGCGGTTCTTTCCGACATTCATGGCAATATCGATGCGCTCGACGCCGTGCTGGCGGATATGGCTGCGCGCAATGTCGATCTATGTGTCAATCTCGGTGACATCCTGTCGGGGCCGCTCTTCCCTTGCGAGACCGCCGATCGGCTGATGGCGTTGGATATGCCGACAATCCGGGGCAATCATGAGCGGCAATTGCTGACGCTGGCGCCCGACCGGATGGGCGCGTCGGACCGGGCGACCCATGATCTGCTGGCGCCGCGCCATCGCGACTGGATCGCCGCCTTGCCCGAGACGCTGTGGCTGACGGACGAGATATTGATGGTCCATGGTACGCCGGACAGCGACATCGATTATTGGCTGGAAACGGTCGAACCCACCGGCTTGCGCGCCGCGACAGAGGCGGAGGTTGAGGCGCGGGCAGGGGGCGTTGTCGCGCCGCTGATCCTGTGCGGCCATACCCATGTGCCGCGCATCCATGGTCGCGCCGATGGCGGGCTGGTCGTCAATCCGGGCAGCGTGGGCCTGCCGGCCTATGACGATGACCGGCCCTGGCCGCACAAGGTGGAGACCGGATCGTCCGAGGCCCGTTATGCACTGGTCGAGCGGATGGCCGACGGCTGGCACGCGGAGATCATGCTGGTCGCCTATGACGGCGAACGCGCGGCCGCCACGGCCGATGCTCGCAGCCGGCCCGACTGGGCACACGCACTGCGTACCGGACGGATGTGAACCAAAGGCCGAGTCGCGGGTTTGACCGACGTTCCTAAATCCGCTTGATGGTTTTCGTGCCTGACACCGAGTCCCCCCAGCCTTCCTCGCCCTTTGCCATTCCCATCTTCCGCGCGATCTGGATCGCGAGCCTGGCGTCCAATTTCGGCGGGCTGATCCAGTCGGTCGGTGCGGCCTGGATGATGACCTCGCTGTCCGCCTCGCCGGTGCTGGTCGCGCTGGTGCCGGCGTCCACGACGCTGCCGATCATGCTGTTCTCGCTCTGGGCCGGGGCGGTCGCCGACAATCTGGATCGGCGCAAGGTGATGATGGCCTGCCAGCTGTTCATGCTGCTGGTGTCGACCGCCCTTGCGCTGGTCGCCTGGCTTGGTGCGCTGACGCCCTGGACGCTGCTGGGCTTCACCTTCCTGATTGGCTGCGCGACGGCGGTGAACGGCCCCGCCTGGCAGGCATCGGTCGGCGACATGGTGCCGCGCAGCGTGCTGCCCAGTGCCGTCGCGATGAACAGCATGGGTTTCAACCTGGCCCGTAGTACCGGCCCGGCGCTGGGCGGCGTGATCGTCGCCGCGGCGGGCGCGGCGGCGGCGTTTCTGGCCAATGCCGTCAGCTATATCGGCCTGGTCGCGGTGCTGGCGCGCTGGCGGCCGGAATTGCCGCCCAAGCTGCTGCCGCGTGAGCGGCTGGGCGTCGCGATGTGGGCCGGTGTCAGCTATGTCTCGATGTCGCCAAAGATCCAGCTTGTGCTGCTGCGCGGCGGCGCCTTTGGCATTGGTGCCAGCGCGGTGTCGGCGCTGATGCCGCTGGTGGCGCGCGATGTGCTGGGCGGCGGCGCGCTGACCTTCGGCCTTACCAGTGGCGCCTTCGGCGTCGGGGCGGTGGCCGGAGCGCTGTCCACCCGGCGGCTGCGCGCGCGCTTTTCGATCGAGGCGATCGTGCGGTCCGCCGCCCTGTCGCTGGCGGCGGGGACGGCGATCACGGCCATGTCGGGCTATCTGGTGCTGGCGCTGCTGGGTTATCTGCTCGCCGGGGCGGGCTGGGTCATGGCACTGTCGACCTTCAACGTTTCGGTCCAGATGTCGGCGCCGCGCTGGGTCGTCGCCCGCGCCGTCGCCATCTATCAGATGACCGCGTTCGGCGGCATGGCGATCGGCGCCTGGCTGTTCGGCAATCTGGCCGAGGATCATGGCGTGGTGGACGCCCTCTATGCCTCCGCTGCGGTGCAACTGGTCGCCGCGCTGATCGGCTTCGTTCGTCCGCTGCCGCAGATCGGCGATGACAATCTCGATCTCCAGAACCGCTGGCGCGAGCCGGAGACGGCGGTGCCGGTCGAGCCGCGCAGCGGCCCGGTGGTCATCACCATCGAATATCGCATCCCGGTGGGATCGGTCGTCCCCTTCCTCAGCGCGATGAGCGAGCGCCGCCGCATTCGCAAGCGCGATGGCGCGCATGGCTGGTCGCTGATGCGCGACCTGGGCGATCCGGAACTCTGGGTCGAACGCTATCATGTGTCGACCTGGCTCGACTATGTCCGCCATAACCAGCGGCGCACCATCGCCGACATCACCAACAGCGACACGATCCACGCGCTGCACAGTGGCGGCAAGCCGCCGGTGGTGCATCGCATGCTGGAACGCCAGACCGGCTCGCTGCCGCTCAGTCGTGCCCCTGATCCGCGGGAAATGGGCGACGGGCTGACCGATCCGACGCGATCGACCTGAAGCGGGGCAAGGCAAAGCGGCTTCGCCTGCCCCTTTTGTGCCTCAGGTCGGTGTCACCGGGGGGCGGCCAAGATCCTCCGGCGTATCGATGTCGTGCAGCACATTGCCGATCGTCTCGATCTGGATGCCGTGGCTCAGCAGCGCGCGGGCGCCCTGGTCGCCTTTCAACGCAAGCAGTTCGGGGAAATGCTTGCGGCCGATGAAGGCGGGCGGCGAGGAGGAGAAGCCGTCGGTGCTGGCGACCACCGAACGGATATCCTCGGCCGCCATGCAGATATGGTTATAATGGGTCTGCGGCACGTCGGGCATATCGGCAAGGCAGATCAGGATGCCGCGCACCTTGCGCTTGTCCATCACATGCTCGACCGCCAGCCGGATGCTGCTCGACAGGCCCTCCTCGGGATGCTCGTTGACGACGATATCGAAGCCGCGCCGGTCGAGCTTGCGATGCAATATCGGCGCAAATTCGACCGGTCGCACGACGGCGACCAGTTCGGCAAAGGCCATGGAGGCGATGGTTTCCAGCGTATGCGCGGCGACCGGCTTGCCACGCAGGTCGGCCATCAGCTTGTCTTCCTCGCCGAAGCGGGTCGACATGCCGGCTGCCAGAAGGACGGCGGCGATGCGTTCAGTGCGCATGATCTTGCGATTGTAATGACATTTTTCTGTGGTGCGTTCCCGTTAAGCTGTGATTTGCCACCACAGCGATGTTGTGTCCAGCCGGGGCAAAAGGGCTGGTCAGACGGGCACGCAGTCGCCATATGCCGGGGCCAACAATTATGGAGTGGCCCAGTTCATGGCATATGATCCCGATGCGGAAACCGTAGGCGAAGGCTCGAAGGAGCCGGTCCCGGCCGAAGTGTCGGAGGCGATCCGCACCCTCATCCGCTGGTCGGGCGACGTGCCCGAGCGCGAGGGTCTGATGGAAACGCCCGAGCGGGTGGCCCGCGCATGGCGCGAATATTGCCGGGGCTATAATGATGATCCGGCCTATCATCTCTCGCGCATCTTTCATGAGGTGGGCGGTTATGACGATGTCGTGCTGCTGAAGGACATTCCGTTCCAGTCGCATTGCGAACATCATATGGCGCCGATCGTCGGGCGCGCGCACATCGCCTATCTGCCCGGCGACTATGTGGTCGGCATTTCCAAGCTGGCCCGCGTGCTGCACGCCTATGCCAACCGGCTGCAGGTGCAGGAACGGCTGACCTCTGAAGTCGCCAACTGCATCTGGGAAAATCTCAAGCCCCAGGGCGTCGCCGTGGTGATCGAGGCGACCCATGGCTGCATGACCGGCCGCGGTGTGCGCACCCCCAATGTCATCATGAAGACCAGCCGCATGCTCGGCGTCTTCCGCGACGACGAAAAGTCGCGCGAGGAAGTGCTGAAGCTCATCGCCTCGTGAATGATGTGACCGGAGAGGGGGAGGGCGCCGAGCCCGCCTATCGCCCGATTGGTGGGGCCAAGAAGGATGCCGGGCCGACCGGCCCCCTGCCGCTGGCCTCGCGCCGGCTGGCACTGGTGACCGGTGGCCATCGTCGGCTGGGCGGCATCATTTCGGCGGCGCTGGCGCAGGCCGGCTATTCGCTTGCCATCCATGGCAGCCATGACACGCGGCTGGACTCTCATCTGGCGATCGCGCTGGAGGAAAATGGCGCCGAATGGGAAGGCTTCGTCGTCGACTTTGCCGATCCCGAAGCGGCCGAGGAACTGGTCGCGCAGGTTGCCGAACGCTTCGGCCGGCCGCCCGACCTGCTGGTCAACAGCGCGGCGATTTTCGGCCAGGACCGGATCGACAGCGTCACCGCCGATGATCTGATGCGCCATTATGCGGTCAATTGCGCCGCGCCCGCGATGCTGACCAAGGCGTTCGCGACCGTTCCGGCCGGGACCGGCGATCGCTGTATCGTCAACATCCTCGACCAGCGGATCGACCATCCCCATGGCGATCAGCTGGCCTATACGCTGTCCAAGCTGGCGCTCGCCGGCCTGACGAAGACCGCGGCCAGCAGCCTGGCGCCGCAGGTGCGGGTCAATGCGGTGGCGCCGGGCCTCACCATCGCCACGCCCGATTATGATGCGGAACAGATGGCGCGGCTGGAGCAGTTGATGCCGCTTGGCCGGCTGCCGCAGGCGGAGCAGATTGCGCAGGCCGTGCTTTATCTCGCCGGTGCGACGGCGGTGTCGGGCCAGACCCTCTATGTCGATGGCGGCGCCCATATGCGCAGCTATGATCAGGATTTCATGCATCTTTGCCGATAGGATCGGCAAAATCGCCGCTCTGCAAAGGCTGGCGATCCGTTTTTGGCCGACATAGATCGGCGCTGACAGCTTAGGGAGACGGTAATGGCATATGAAACGATCCTGGTGGAACAGCAGGGCGCGGTGACGCTCATCACGCTCAACCGGCCGCAGGCGCTCAACGCGCTCAACAGCCAGGTGCTCGCGGATCTGGGCGCGGCTTTTTCCGCCTATGATGCCGACCCGACCCAGCATTGCGCGGTGCTGACCGGCAGCGAAAAGGCCTTTGCCGCCGGCGCCGACATCAAGGAAATGGTGGAGAAGGAAGCGGCCGACTTCTTCCTGCAGG